>JBIOEK010000226.1:0-6676 GCA_044445925.1 Hyphomicrobiales bacterium | reverse complement strand
CGGCTCCTGCGCGCAGATCGGCAAGAACTGCCACCTTTCCGGCGGAGTCGGCATCGGCGGGGTGCTCGAACCGCTGCAGGCGGGCCCGACCATCATCGAGGACGATTGCTTCATCGGCGCCCGCTCGGAGGTCGTCGAGGGCGTCGTTGTGCGCAAGGGAAGCGTGCTCGGCATGGGCGTGTTCATCTCCTCCTCGACCAAGATCGTCGAGCGCGACACCGGCAAGGTGCATATCGGCGAGGTGCCGCCCTATTCCGTGGTCGTGCCGGGCACCTTGCCGGGCAGGGCGATCGCCAGCGGCGCCGCGGGACCCGCGCTCGCCTGCGCGGTGATCGTCAAGCAGGTCGACGAGCGCACCCGCTCCAAGACGAGCATCAACGACCTTCTGCGCGATTGAGCCGCGCAGCATCGAGCAAGCGGCCGCGCCGCCCAAGCGTCATTGCGAAAGGCGGGCCCTCGCGAAAACGGGTTGGCCTCCGCCATTCGGGACAGGATGCTCGCGCGTCTCGCATGGGGACGGGCGGCGCAAAGCATTAATGCGCGCATTTTGGTCAGGCGATTGTTAACCACCCCCCGCGATCCGGGCATGGGGAGGTTTTTGCACTGTCCAATTAACGGCTTTTCAAGACGTGCTGCCTAAGCTTTGCCCCACGCCAAGCTCGAAGAACGAAGCCGAGGCGCAGAACAACCTAGTAACGGAGCCTCATAATGAAGTCGATCTTGTCTCGTTTCGCGAACGACGAATCCGGCGCGACGGCTATCGAGTATGGCCTCATCGCTGCTTTGATCTCGGTCGTGATCATCACGGCCCTTACCGCAGTTGGCACCAAGCTCACCACCACCTTCACCAGCGTGAGCACCGGCCTGACCGCGAACTGATCACGCCCACCATACGATGCAGCGGGGTCGGGTCAGTCCCGGCCCCTTGCTTTTCCGGCATGGCTCGCCGAGTCAGGGCGAGCCGAGACGCCGGACGCGGCCTTCCGCGGCGCCACTCGCCGGCGCCGCTCCCCGGGGAGGGGGAAGACCTGTCGGCGACATTAACGGCTCCTCAAGCCCTGTCGTCCAAATTACACGCCCCGCAAGGCTGGCAGAACTGGATCTCCCGCCATGACCGCCATCCTGTTCTTTGGCGTATTTCCGGCCATGATGGCGTTCGCGGCGGCCTATGACCTGACGACCATGACCATTCCGAACAGGTTGACGGCAGCGGTCGCTCTCGCCTTCATCTTGGTCGTAATGCTGTGCGGCCTGCCTCCCGCGGAGATCGCCTGGCACGCGGCGGCGGGCTTCCTCGTGCTGGCCCTCGCCTTCATCATGTTCACGGCGGGCTGGGTTGGTGGCGGCGACGCAAAGCTCGCGGCCGGCATTGCCTTGTGGCTCGGATTCTCCGATCTCCTCGACTATTTCATGCTGGCGTCGATCCTGGGCGGGTTGATGACGCTCGCTCTGCTGGCGGCGCGGCGCTATCCGCTGCCCTCCGTCCTGGCACGCCTGCCCTGGGCACTCAAGCTCCATGCCCCCGAAACCGGCATCCCCTACGGCATAGCGCTGGCGATCGCTGCCCTGGCGATCTTGCCGCATGCGCAGATCATGCTGCGAGCCTTTCCGGGCTGAGCCTTCAACCCCTCTCGAATCCGAATGGGTTCTGAATTCGTCATTCGTTAATGACGTTTCGCCACTCACGGTTAACCATGCCTTGACCTTTACCTGATCAAATCAGGGTGTCGGGGGCGCGACTGCGCGTCAAGTTCGGGTCATCGTCATGAAACCAGCTCGTATCGCCATTATCGGCGTCGCGCTCGCGGCCGGTTCGGTCGCAGCGTACCTGTCGAGCGGCTCTCGTGAGCCCCTGCCCTTGCCTCCGGCCACAAACGCGCCCGAAAAGGTCGCGGCGAACGAGGTGCTCGTAGCGGCGACCGATCTGCCGCTCGGCATGAAGCTCGGCGTGCCCGACCTGAAATGGCTGCAATGGCCGGCCGAGGGGATCGGCAACGGCATGATCCTCAGGAAGGACGCCCCCGACGCCATTGCCCAGAATGCCGGCTCCATGGTGCGCGAGAGCTTCGTCGCCAATGAGCCCATCCGCAAGGAAAAGCTGATAAGGACCGATACCGGATTCCTGGCCGCCATCCTGCCGGGAGGCAGGCGCGCCCTGGCCATCAGCATCGATCAGCGAGGCTCGAACAGCGCCGGCACGCTCATCCTGCCGAACGACCATGTGGACGTCATCCATATCTACAAGGACTGGCGGGCCTCCAAGGCGCAGGCGACGGACATCTATGCCAGCGAAACGCTGCTCCAGAATATTCGCGTCCTCGCCATCGGTCCCAATATCGAGGAGAAGAACGGCGAACGGGTCGCGGTCGGCGAGACGGCGACGCTCGAGCTCGATCCCGACCAGGTCAACACGGTGGCGCTGGCGCAGCGCACCGGCTCGCTCACGCTGGCACTGCGCAGCGTGGCCGACGCCAACGCGCCTCGGATCGCCACCGTCATAGACAAGGAAAGCCAATATTCCGTCATCCGCTACGGCGTGCAGACATTCGTCGGCAGCAAGAATTGAACGAAGGGCCGGAACACAAAGCCATGCTCGCTTTACGGATGTGCATAACGGCCCGGTGGGTAAGGCTCGCCCTGCCCCCGCTGGCTCTCGTCTCGGCGATCATGGCTGGCGCTCCGGCCCGCGCCGCCTCGATGGACTTCGGCGACGACACGCCCACGACGCTCAGAGTCGCGGGCGCCAACCCGAACGTAGCGCAAAAGCTCAATCTCGGCATCGGCAAGTCGATCGTCATCGATCTTCCGCGCGACGCCAAGGAGGTGTTTGTCGCCAATCCCAAGGTCGCGAACGCCGTGGTGCGCTCGACCCGAAAGGTGTTCCTGATCGCCATGGGCGACGGCGCCACGAGCGTCTTCATCATGGATGCGCAGGGCGCCCAGATCGCCAATCTCGAAATCCTGGTCGGGCGCGACATGAACAAACTGCGCCGAACCTTGAAGATCGCCATGCCCAACTCCGCGATCTCCGTCACCTCGGTCGAGGATACCATCATCCTGACCGGCGAGGTCGCCTCGGCGCTCGAGGCGCAACAGGCGTTCGACATCGCCAGGGGCTTCGTCGGCAAGAGCGCCAGCGGCGGCGGCTCGGCCAGCGGCGGCGGCAGCGTGATCAATGTCGGAGGCCAGAGCCAGAGCGACGGCAGCGTCATCAACTCGCTCACCGTGCGGGCCAAGGATCAGGTCATGGTGAAGGTCGTTCTCGCCGAGGTCAGGCGGGATATCATCAAGCAGCTCGGCATGGACATTACCGCCCAGAACTGGCTGGTCTTCAAGTCGCCGACGAATTTCCTGCTCGATTTTCCCGCCACCAGCGCGACTGCCGCGCCGCTGTCTCAGACGGCGATCAGTCTCACGGGAGGCGCGGGTAAAGCGGACCCCCTCAAGCCCACGACGAATACAAACCTCAAGGCCCTCGAGAAAGATGGAGTCGCACGCATCCTCGCCGAGCCGACGCTCACCGCGATTTCGGGCGAAGCCTCGAAATTCAAGGCAGGCGGCACATTTCCCGTGCCCTCGAGCGTGCCCACCTGCAGCACCACCAACGGGCAGCAGGTTTGCACCATCGGCATCGACTTCAAGCCCTATGGCGTAACGCTCGGTTTCACGCCGGTGGTGCTCTCGACGGGCAAGATCAGCATGCGCGTCACGACAGAGGTCACCGACATCGATTTCGAGAATACCTTCCAGTTCAACAATGGCGGGCTTAGCGTCACCGTCCCGGGCACGCGCACCCGCCAGGCGGAGACCACGGTCGAGCTGCCGTCAGGCGGCGCGGTCGCCATGGCAGGGCTGATCCAGCAGGAAGTGAAGGCCCATCTCAATGGCCTGCCCGGCTTGATGAAGCTGCCCGTCCTCGGCGCGCTGTTCCGCTCGCACGACTATCAGCGCAACGAGACCGAGCTCGTGATCATTGTCACGCCCTATATCGTCAAACCGGTCGCTCCGAGCGACATCGCGCGGCCCGACGACAATTTCGTCGACCCGACCGATGCCCAGAGCCTTCTTCTCGGCAAGCTTAACAAGATCTACGGCGTCGCAGGCTCGAACGGGCTCCCGAACGGCTATCGCGGCACGGTCGGTTTCATCCACGATTGAGGCTCCCGCGCCATGCTCGATCACATCCTTCACACTTCGCACGGCCGGGCCGCGCCACGTGGCCGGCTCCAGCGGTTCGCAGGCGGCCTGCTCGCCGGCATCGCGCTTGGGGTTGCGCTTAGCGGCTGCGGCACGGATCGCATCGTCTCGAATGCCGGGCGCGACCCGTCCGATTACCGCGACCGGCATCCGATCGTGCTCGCCGACAAGAACCACACCCTCGACATTTTCGTCGGAACGAATGCCGGCGCCCTCGATCCGCGCCAACGCGAGGATCTGCGTGCCTTCGCCCAGGAATTCCGCGAATTCGGCAAGGGCACGATGACCGCCTTCGTGCCCGTGGGAAGCACGAATCCGGGCGCAGATGCGCGCAGCATCGAGACGATCAGGGCGGCGCTCGGCGGACCGAGGGGGTATGTTCCGCTCGCGATCCAGACCTATGCGGTCGAGGACCCCTCGCTTGCGGCTCCGATCCGCCTGAGCTTCGCCGAGCTCGCCGCCAAGGTACCCCATCCATGCGGCCAGTGGCCGAAGGATTTGTCGGGCTCGAACACCAAGGAAGGGATCGAGAACGAGCAGTATTGGAACTATGGCTGCGCCGCGCAGCATAATCTTGCGGCGATGGTCGCGGATCCCATCGATCTCGTGCGTCCGCAGACCGAGGGCCGCATCGACGTGGTCAAGCGTTCGGCCGCAATCGAGAAGCTTCGCAAGGGCACGGATCCGGCGACGAACTACGACGAGAAGAACAAGGCGACGATTAGTACGTTGGGGACCAACTGATGAGTGACCTGTTCGGAATGGAGCGATCGGCTCCCAAGAGCGCCGAAGAGGCGCACGCTCCCCACATCGTGCCCCTGCCGCGCATTTCGCTGCAGGCGTTCTGCGAAACACCCGAGCTCGCAGGCACGATCCAGGCCGCGGCCGCGGACAGGCGCATGAACAAGGTGCATGTCAAAGTGCAGATGGGCGGCGCGCCGGCGGCGGTCGAGGCCTATTCGGAAGCCTCCACGCCGAATGTCATCGTCATCGAATCGGTCGGTAACCGCGACACGCTTCTCGACAGCCTCGACCGCCTCGCCCGCGTCTGCGATCCGGGCACCAAGGTCGTCATCGTCGGCCACGTGAACGACGTGCTCCTTTATCGGGAGCTGATGCGACGCGGCGTGAGCGAATACCTCATCGCTCCCGTCGAGCATCTGGGCTTCATCCAATCGATCTCGGAACTGTTCCATGGGGACAAGGCCGAGCCGATCGGTCGGGTCATTGCGGTCTACGGCGCCAAAGGCGGCTGCGGCGCATCGACGATCGCCCATAATCTCGCCTGGACCATCGCCCGCCACCTCGAGCTGGCGACCGTAATCGTCGATCTCGACCTTCCCTTCGGAACGGCCGGGCTCGACTTCAACCAGGACCCGCCGCAAGGCGTCGTCGACGCGGTCTCGACGCCGGACCGCCTCGATGCGACTTTGCTCGAGCGGCTTCTGTCCACGCTGGCCGACAACCTCAACCTGCTTGCCGCCCCCGCCACCCTCGATCGCCTGTTCGACTTCGACGAGAAGGCCTTCGATCCGGTGCTCGACCTGCTGCGCTCGAGCGTGCCGTGCATCGTGCTCGATCTACCGCATCAATGGAGCGCGCCCATCAGGCATCTGCTGCTCGCTGCCGACCACATCCTGCTCGTCGCCGAGCCGGACCTCGCCAATCTGCGCAATGCCAAGAGCTTGCACGAATTGCTGAAATCGGCGCGTCCGAACGACGCCCATCCGCGCCTCGTCATGAACAAGACGGGGGTGCCCAAGCGCCCCGAGATCGCCGTCTCCGACTTTGCCAAGGCGGTCGGCGCGGAGGCAACCGTGATCCCCTACGATGCCCAGCTGTTCGGTTCGGCCGCGAATAACGGCCAGATGATCTCGGAGATGCAGGCGAACGGCAAGCACGCCGAGATCTTCGCCTCGCTCGCCAGAGCGCTCACGGGGCGCGCCGAGGTACGCAAGTCGAAGTTCAAGTTGCCCTTCCTAAACAGGATGGGGGCACGGAAAGGGCGAGTGTCTTGATAGCTCGCTTCAGGTAAGATACGCATGTTTGGAAAACGCCCGACGAGTTCCGGCGCCGCGCAGGGGTTGAAAGCGCCCCCGCCCGTGGTCGCGAGGGCTGAGCCCATGAGCGCGGCGCGCACGGCTTCGGCGGCTTTGGCCGCCGTGGCCGAGCGCCAGGAACCGACCGCGAAGCTGCTGCCTCAATCGATGGCGTCGGTGGTCGATCAGCCGCGCTCGGACGACTATTACCAGACCAAGAGCATGGTCTTCGGCGCGCTGATCGAAGCTATCGATGTCAGCCAGCTCGCCAAGCTCGACACCGAAAGCGCGCGGGAGGAAATTCGCGACATCGTCAGCGAGATCATCCGGCTGAAGAACGTGATGATGTCGATCTCCGAGCAGGAAGACATGCTCGACGACATCTGCAACGACGTGCTCGGCTATGGGCCGCTCGAGCCGCTCCTGGCGCGCGACGACAT
>JBIOEK010000225.1:0-6737 GCA_044445925.1 Hyphomicrobiales bacterium | reverse complement strand
GATGTATCCGGCCGACGGCACGACCTATGAAGAGCTGCTCGTCAACGCCGATCTCGCGATGTATGCGGCTAAGAGCTCAGGCCGCAACACCTACGCGCCCTATGCGGTCGAGCTTGCCGAGATCGCGCTCGCGCGTCATGCCCTCGAAAACGATCTCACTCTCGCCGTTCACGCCAAAGAATTGTCGGTTCAATACCAACCCAAGATCTCGTGCAAGAACGGCCGCATCCAGGGGGCGGAGGCACTCGTGCGCTGGGTCCACCCGACCTTGGGGAATGTTCCCCCGAGTCATTTCGTCCAGATCGCCGAGGAAATCGGCCTGATCGGCGAGATCGATCGTTTCGTCCTCGAGCGCTCGCTGCGCGAAATCGGCGATCTCATTGCCAGCGGCTCGGACATCGTGCTCGCCGTGAACGTCACGGCGACCGAGATCGAGGATCCGCTTTTCATCAACGATATCGTCGCGGCCGTTCGCGAGGCCCAATTCCCGCCTTCGCGCCTGGAGATCGAAATCACCGAATCGATCGCGATGCGCAATCCGGATCTAGTTTGCGAGCGGATCAACCTCTTGCGGCAATTGGGGATTCGCTTTGCCATCGACGATTTCGGGGCCGGGTATTCGAATCTTGCGACCATGGCGCGGCTGCCTTTCGACACGGTCAAGCTCGACCGTTCGCTGGTGTCGGGTGTAGCTCAGGATCCCGAAAAGCAGGCGATCGTCCGCATCGCCATCCGTCTGGCGGAAGAGCTGGGGTTCGAAACCGTCGCGGAGGGAATCGAAACGATGGAGGATCTGCATTTCGTCGCCGAGAGCGGGGCAACCTTGGCCCAAGGCTTCGTCTTCAGCCCCCCGGTGTCGCTGCTCGAGTTTTCCGCTCTCGTCCAGCCCAACCGGCTGAAGAGCGGCGAGCACGCCGACACCGATCGTGAAATGCCGAGCGCCCGCGAGCGCGCCATGTGAGCGCCCCCTCACGTGAACGCCCCTCGCGGAAATCGCTCGGCAGCTCACTTATTCTTGACGCAGACCGCGACAACCTTGGCGGGGGCCGCGCATTTTGCTCCCGTTTCCGAAATTTGAAGGGGCGCCGCGGTCTTTCCGCCGGTGCAGTAGGCGCTGATCAGGATCTCATCCTTGTCGCATTGCGCCTTGTCGGCCGGACCGATGACCCTGAGCGGGCCACCCGGCGTGCCGGGATCGCCCTTATCCCCCTTGTCGCCTTTCTCCCCCTTATCGCCTTTCGGGCCTTGCTCCCCTTTTTCGCCTTTCTCGCCCTTGGCCTGCGGTCCGGGGGAACAAGCCCCGAGAGCAAGAGCCAAGCCGCCAGCGCACACCGCCCATCTCAAAATCATATTCCATCCCTCTGAAGCTGCCCCAAACGCCGCTCGCCACACAATGGAACGAAGCTGAGGCCGCACTAGGGCGCGCCGGAAATCGTCATGGCTCGCCAACCGCTTTCTCCACCCGGCGGGGGCATCCCATGCGAAGGCGCGCCCTGGCGAGGCCCGTGCGAGGTTGGGGCCGCCGCCGCCGCCCCCTCGCGAAGCTGTGTCCTTTTCCCCATTATCCACCGATCGGCGAAGCGCTATCATGGCCGGGCCGCCGCCGCCTGCGAAGAAGGAGACAGCGTGGCCAGAGCTTTCTCGAGGCGCCAGGTTCTCGCCTGCGCGGCAGCAACCGCCGCCGGCGCCTTTTCGTCGCGCGCCGGCCTCGCCGAGGCTCCCCTCCCCGGTCTCGTCGTCGAGCGCCGCACCCTTGACGTGAAGGGCAAGGCCGCCAGCGTATTCGGCATAAGGGGCCCGGATGGCCGCCAGGGTCTAGTGCTCGAGCCAGATCAGCGATTCGCGTTTGGGCTCGAGAACCGGAGCGGCGAACCGACCATCGTCCACTGGCACGGCCAGACGCCTCCGACCTCCCAGGATGGCGTGCTCGATACGGGCTATGAGGGGCCGATCGCCGCCGGCGCCACCCATCCTTATGATTTCGCGACGCGCCCGGGCACGCATTGGATGCATTCCCATCTTGGCCTGCAAGAGCAGGCCCTGCTTGCCGCTCCGCTGATCGTGCGCTCGAGAGACGACCTCGCGCTCGATGCCCAGGAGGTCACGCTGTTCCTCCATGATTTCAGCTTCAAGGACCCCGCCGAGCTCCTGCATTCGATCGCGGGCGACGCGGCGACGCAGCATGGCCCCATGGACATGCCCCCCATGTTTGCGGGCCCGACGCCGTCCGTGCCGCTGCCCATGCGGCCGGAGGCCATGCCCATTCGTCGGGCCCCTGCCGAGGACGTGGTGCTGAACGACATCGACTATGACGCCTATCTCGCCAATGACCGCACGCTGGAGGATCCCCTGGTCGTGCGCACCGAGCGGGGCGGCCGGGTTCGGCTGAGGATCATCAACGGCGCCAGCGCCACCAGCTTCTGGATCGACCTCGGCGAGGCGCAAGGCAGCGTGATCGCCGCCGACGGCAATCCGGTGAAGGCGGTCTCGGGCTCGCGCTTCCCCCTCGCACAGGCGCAGCGGCTCGATATTCTCGTCGAGGTTCCGTCGGGCGCCGTCCTGCCGGTTCTCGCCCGGCGCGAGGGCAGCCGGGAGCGCACCGGGATCGTGCTCGCTGCTCCGGGCGCGGCGATCGCCGAGATCGGCTCGCTCGCCGATGACAACGCCGCTCCGATCGATCTGTCGCTCGAGTCAAGGCTCGAGGCGCTCGCGCCGCTGCCCGCAAAGGCACCCGATACCAGGCGCCAGGTCCGGCTCGCGGGAACGATGGAGCCTTTTCTGTGGACCATCGACGACCGGCTGTGGTCCAACCACAAGGGCATCAGGGTCATGCACGGCCAGCGCGTCGTGATGGAACTCTCGAACTCCTCGCTGATGGCCCATGCGATGCACCTGCACGGCCATTGCTTCCAGGTGATCGCCTTGAACGGCAAGCCCCTCGCCGGCGCCGTGCGCGACACCGTGCTGGTGCCGGCGCTCGGCACCGTCAGCATCGCCTTCGACGCCGATAATGCCGGGCGCTGGCTGTTCCATTGCCACAACCTCTGGCATATGGCGACCGGCATGATGACGGAGCTCGTCTACAAATACAGCTGACGAGATGTCCAACAGACGGCATGCAAGGTCTCCTCGATTGCGATCAGGTATGAAGAGCCAAACCCTTGGTGACTTTGTCGACCTCCTTGCGATCGGCATGCAGGGCAAGGCCGACGAGGTCGAGCGCCTCGGTCGGGACGCAGGCGACCGCGCCGCGATTGTCGATGTCGTTATTGGTGGCGAACAGCTCATTCGTGTAGATCGAAGGCGTCAGCCCGCGGTCCAGGGCTCGCCGCAGCGATCTCGCGAGCTGCTCCGCGGACGCCGAGAAGACGAGGACGGGCTGGCGCAGCAGCGGGCCATAGAGCTGGCCCGACCCATCGACATAGCGCTCGCCGGCAAGTTCCTTGTAGGCTCCGGCGAGCCCGCCCGATAGGAAGCAGGCAACGTTGAGTTTCTGCCAGGTCGCGAGGTCATCGCGCACCACGACGGCGATCTTGGTATCGAAGCGCATGGATAAGGTTCTGAACGACAGCACCAAGGCCCGTCTTGAACGATCCTGCGGCCCCTCTCCGGCCGATTGGATCAGGCTTGCTCCCTCGCAACCCGGCCTCGAGCGCATCGAGGCCTTCTTCGCGGGCCATGCCTACGACCCGCACCGGCACCCAAGCTACGCCATCGGCACGACCCTGAGCGGCGTGCAGTCCTTCGATTATCGCGGCAAGAGAGCCGACAGCACCGCGGGCAACGTCATCATCCTGCATCCCGACGAGGTGCATGACGGGCGAGCCGGTTGCGAAGCGGGATTTCGCTACAAGATGCTCTATATCGAGCCCCGCCTCATTCGCGAGGCGCTCGCGGAGAAGGCAGGAAGCCTGCCCTTCACGCCCGATGCGGTGTCGTCGAACTCCCGCCTGCGCGACGCGCTTCGGCCGGCGCTGGAGGCGCTCGATCGCAGGCTCGAGGCGCTGGAGACCGATCAGATCGTCCTTTCGATCGCCGAAGCCCTTCTGGCGCTCGATCGCTCGGCCGAGCTCAGGCGCCCTAGGGCTAGCTGCGCCGTCGCGGTCGAGAGAGCCCGCCAGTTCCTCGACGCGCATTTCGCGCGCGTCGTGGCGTCGGAGGAGCTCGAGAGCCTCACGGGCTTCGACCGCTATAGCCTCGCGCGTCATTTCCGGACCCTCATCGGCACCAGCCCCTATCGCTATCTGACCATGCGGCGCCTCGACCTGGCGCGATCCTCGATGCGGGCCGGATCGTCCCTGGCCGAGGCGGCTCTGGCATCGGGCTTCGCCGATCAGAGCCATATGACGCGGCAATTCAAGCGGGCCTACGGCCTGCCGCCGGGTCGCTGGCGGGCGATCCATGTTCAGGCCTCGGCTCCCGAGCGCCACTACGCCGCGACCCCGCCATGATCGCGATCACGCCTTGGCTCGCGATCGACGAAAGCGAGATCAGCGAGAGCTTCGTGCGCGCCTCTGGGCCGGGCGGGCAGCATGTCAACAAGACCTCGACGGCGGTGCAATTGCGCTTCGACGCGCGCCGCTCCCCCTCGCTGCCGAACGATGTGGCGGTGCGGCTGATGAAGCTCGCCGGCAGCCGTCTCACCCGCGAAGGCGTCATCGTCATCCTGGCGCAGAGCCACCGCAGCCTCAAGCGCAACCGCGAGGACGCGCTCGGTCGTCTCGTCGAGCTGATCCGCGAGGCGACGATCGTTCGACGGGCGCGCCGGCCGACGAGGCCGCCGCGAGCGGCGAAGGAGCGCCGGCTCGAGTCCAAGGAGCGGCGGTCCTCGATCAAGACGACGAGGCGGGTGAAGCTCGGCGAGGAATAGGGTTCTTCCTCCCGCCAAGGCCAGGAGAAGGAGGAGAATCGTCACGCCGCTTTGCTCATATCGAGGGGAGCCGGTTCTCGGGCGGCAGCGGGCCGGTATAGGAGCCGCCTCGCTGCGCTCCCGCGGATCCTGCTTCGATCGGGCGAAGGCCCGGTAATGGGCGGCCGCGTCTTTTGTGTCTACCCGATCACCCGATCGTGAGAACGCCGATGCTTTCCTCTCGACGAGTCGCGCCCCAAGTCACAACGGCGTGCGACAGCGGCAGGAGCAGCAAGGTGGTTTCAGGTCCTTATTCGGTGGCCCTCATCGCATGGCGAGAGGCGGTCGCTGCAATCTATGGCGAGGTACGTGCCGCGCATGAGACCGACCCGCGAGCGGCGTGGCTGCATTTCCGCAAGCGGCGCGACCATCTCTACAAGCACCATCCATGCTCGGCCCTGACGGATCGGGAGAAGCAACACTTCGGCAGCTTCGACTATCACGCCTATGACCCACAATTCTGCTTCGTGGGCGAGATCGACTACGCCGTCGAGGAAACCGCCCTCGAGACCGAAATATCCGAGGGAACGCTGCCCTATCATAGAATCGGCGTGGCCAGGTTTACGCATCGTGGAACGACCTATTCGCTCGACCTCTTCTGGCTCGACATCTATGGCGGGGGCTTATGGCTTCCTGTCGGCGACGAGACGAACGGGACAACGAGCTATGGCGGGGGCCGCTATCTCTTCGATACGGCGAAGGGCGCGAATCTCGGATTTCGGTCCGACGGCAGAAGCATCCTCCTCGATCTCAATTTCCTCTACCCTCCTTCCTGCGCGCTCAACGCGGCCTGGATCTGCCCGCTCTGCCCGCCGGCGAACAGGCTGCCTTTCGAGGTGAATGCCGGCGAGCGCAGCCCGGCAGCCGAGGCGACCGAGGCGATGAATATGCGATGGGAGCGCCCTCGGCACCGGGCATAGGGCATCGCCTGGAGAACATCGGCGAGGCCGCCAAAGCATGCGGTCCGCGACGTAACAAGGGGTCGGGATGCCCGCCACGAGGCCGGCAATCCCGGAGTGACTCCTAAGCCTTGATCACGCCGCCGTGCTCATATCGAGCGCCGGGCCGACTTCGGGGGGCAGCGGGCAGGTATAGGGGGTTGCCTGCGTGCGCGCCCGCAGATCCTCCTTCGACTTGGCGACGAGGCCCGGATCGCGGATCGCGTCGAGGGCCGTTCCCGCCATCACCTTGGCGACATGGACGAGCCCTTTATGGGCAAAGCTCGTCTTGCCTTGCCCGGTGAGCTGCCAGGAATGGAAGGGTGTGCCGATGGCGCAAGTCGCGCCCCGCGCCTGCACGGTCGGCACCACCCAGCTCACATCCCCGACATCGGTCGAGCCGACGCCGCCCGTGCCCGAGGACTCGATCGGCACGATCTTGTCGCACAGCACCTTGCCCGGCTCGACCGCGAGCCCATGGCGCCGATGCGCCGCGACGATGTCCTCCTTCGTGAGCGTCGCCTGGAATTTCGCGGCGAGGGACCGGTCCTCCTCGTCGAAATCCGGCGGGCCGAGCCGCATGAAATTATCGTACATCAGTTTTTCGAGCGGGGCATTGCCGAGAAGATTGGAGACGGCCGAGACCACCCGCGTCTCGACCTTGGTCTCGGTCATCAAGGCCGCGCCCTCGGCGATCTTGCGCACGCGCGCCACGAGGGGGGTGAGCTCGCCGAGGTCCTGGGCGCGGATGAGATAGCGCACCTTGGCGCGCGCCTGGACCACGTTCGGCGCGACCCCGCCGCCATCGAGCATCGCATAATGGATGCGCGCGCCGTCCGGCATGTGCTCGCGCATATAGTTCACGCCGACATTCATGAGCTCGACGGCAT
>JBIOEK010000224.1:0-6760 GCA_044445925.1 Hyphomicrobiales bacterium | reverse complement strand
GAACCACGCCCCGGCCATTGGTCCGTCAAGTCATTGGGCCGCGGCACGTCATCTCGAGGGTGCATAATAATCGAGGCGCGACGAGAACACAACGGGAACGAGGGGCTCGAACGTCGCGATTGCATTAGCGAGGGCATGCGTTTGCAGATCACGCCCTGAGGATCATGACGACGACCAGCGAGGCGAGCGCGAATCCATCGAGGCGGTCCATGAATCCGCCGTGCCCTGGAATGAGTTGGCTCGAATCCTTGAGGCTATATCTTCGCTTCAACGCGGATTCCAGAAGGTCTCCTAAATGAGCAGCGAGGCTCCCCGCCACGCTGACGCAGATGAGCCCAAGGCCCGAGACCTGGATGGCGGGAACCAGGAAATTGACGATCGAGGCCGCGCCGACGCCGATGATCGTCCCTCCGAGGAGGCCCGACCAGGTCTTCTTCGGACTGACCCGTTTCCACAGCTTCGGTCCCCCGAGGCGGCGGCCAACGAAAAAAGCGCCGATATCCGTCGCCCACACCAGGGCATAGAGCCAGACGGTCAACGCGAAGCCGTGCTGTGGCTCCGATCGCAGGACGATGACCGGAAGCGCCACACAGGAGGCATAAAGCAATCCCGCCACGCCGATGAGCCCCGTCGCTTTCGTCTCGGCGCGGATGACGATCATGAGCCCAGTCACGCCAAGAGAAGCGAGGCTCACGAGGAACAGGCCACGCTCGAGGCCGAAGGCCGCGGCCATCATGCCGACCGCGCCGAGCCCGGCACCGGCGACGAGCGGCCTATAGACGACCATTGCCAGGAACTCGGCGAAAAAGAGGGAAGCAGCACAGGTCCAGAGCAAGGCAAAGAAGACGCCTCCGACGGCGGTCGCGCCGAGCGCCACGAGCGCAAGGCCGAGCGCCGAGATCACGCGTGAGGCAAGTTCGTGTTGAGCGAGGCGCGCGGCGAGGGATCCGAGCTTGCCCCTCACGCGCGTTCCTTCAACGAAGGGGCCGGCGCACCGAGCCCGCCGAAGCGTCGATCGCGACTCCTGAACTCCTTGAGCGCAGCCTCGAGCGCCGTACGATCGAAGTCCGGCCACAAGATGGGCATGAAGACGAGCTCCGCATAGGCGGATTGCCACAACAGGAAATTCGACAGGCGCTGCTCGCCGGAGGTGCGGATGAGGAGGTCCGGATCGGGAATGCCCGTCGTGTCGAGAAAGCCCTCGAAGCGCTCCTCGTCGAGGTCGCGAGGATCGAGCCTGCCGTCGAGCGCCGCATGGGCGATGGCGCGCGCCGCGGCGAGGATCTCTTGCCTCGCGCCATAATTGAAGGCGACGACCAAGGTCAGCCCGCTATTGGCGCCCGTCAGGTTCTCGGCCTCGTCGAGGAGCCCCGAAATGTCGGAGGGCAGGCCCTCCCTCGAGCCGACGAAGCGCACTTTGACGGCGCGTGCGTTCAGGTCGGCGAGATCGCGGCGCACGAACAGGCGCAACAGGCTGAAGAGATCGCCCACTTCCTGCGCCGGGCGACGCCAATTCTCCGAGGAGAAGCTATAGATCGTTAGATAGCCGATACCAAGCTCGATGGCGGCGCGCACGGTGCGGCGCAAAGCCTCGACGCCGCGCCGATGACCTTCGAGACGCGGCAGGCCATGCTTGGCCGCCCAGCGGCCATTGCCATCCATGATGATCGCCACGTGGCGCGGCACGTCGGCGCCGCCGCCGCCCGCAACCTCATCTTGCATGGCAGCTCGTTCTCTCATCACCGCGAACCTTTCGGCGACATCCATCAAACCTGCATGATTTCCTTTTCCTTGTTCGCAAGCGCGGCGTTGACCTCAGCGATCGACTGGTCCGTCGCCTTCTGCACCTGATCCTGGTGGCGCGCCACATCGTCCTCGGCGATCGCCTTGTCCTTCTCGAGCTTCTTGATCTGCTCCATTCCGTCATGACGCACATGGCGCACCGCGATCCGCGCATCTTCGGCGTATTTATGGGCGATCTTCACCATCTCCTTGCGGCGCTGCTCGTTGAGTTCGGGGATACGGATGCGCAGGATCTGCCCCTCGACTGTCGGACTCAAGCCGAGATTGGCATTGCGAATGGCCTTGTCGACGGCAGTGACCAGCGATTTGTCCCAGACTTGCACGGAAAGCATGCGCGGCTCGGGGACGCTGATGGTCGCCACTTGGTTGATCGGCATCTGCGCACCATAGGCGTCGACCGTCACCGGCTCGATCAGGCTCGCCGAGGCGCGCCCGGTGCGCAGCCCTCCGAGCTCATGGCGAAAAGCTTGCACCGCGCCCTGCATGCGGCGCTTGAGCTCGGCAACATCGAGGGATGGGGTCGGCATGGCGTTTCCTGTCGTTTCAGCGATTGCGTGAGCTGCGGCCGAAGTCACAAGATCAGGTCACGCGTCTTACCTCAAGTCGCGAAATCGGGGGCATGAAAGCGCAGTCAAGAGAGTGGGCCAAAAGATTCTTGCCCGCGATACATCCCCGATATCTGCCGGTCACGGCGTGATGCGGGTCGAGGGACGCCGCCCGCACAGCGCGTCGGCAATGGCCCGCTCGCCCGAAAGCGCCGCTACGATTATCGACAAGCGCGCCTCGCGGGCAAGCGCGAATGCCGCCATGTCCATGATCTTGAGGTCGCGCGCAATGGCTTCGGCATGGGTCAGCCGGTCGAACCGCTCCGCATTGGGGTTCTTGCGCGGATCGGAGGAATAGACGCCGTCGACCTGCGTCGCCTTGACCACGAGATCGCAAGACAACTCGGCTGCCCGCAGCACCGCCGCCGTGTCGGTGGTGAAATAGGGGTTGCCGGTGCCGCCGCCGAGCACGACGATACGGCCCCTCGCGAGGTGGTCACGCGCCTGCTGGCGCGAATAGGATTCGCAGATGGACGGCGCCGGCACCGCCGACTGGGTTCGCGCCGGAAATCCGAGCGATTCGAGCGCGCCTTCGAGGGCGAGAGCATTCATGAGCGTCGCCAGCATGCCGATCGAGTCGCCCCTCGCGCGATCGATCCCTTGCTCCAACCCCTTGACGCCGCGGAAGAAGTTGCCGCCGCCCACGACCACCGCGACCTGGCGCCCGCTGGCATGGACGGCGCCGAGGTCGCGCGCGATGCGCGCCACAGTCGGGGGATCGAGGCCAAAGGCGCCCTCCCCCGCCAGCGCCTCGCCCGAGAGCTTGATGAGTATGCGTTGCACCTGGTCGGCTGGGCGCGGTTCGGCCTTCTCGGTTTGCATGTCGCGCCACCATCGATGCTTCGAGGCCGGCTTGTGCCAAAGACGAGACCATGTGGCAAGGCATGCGTCGACCTCGAGCTCCGGCGAGGTTTTGTTCGAAGCTGGGGTTTCAGATAAGAGAACGCAGGTCGGCGGGGCCAGCGACAATGCGAATTCCAGCGACCGAGTCGAGACCGGGTCTCGAGGGTGAGGCTTCAGCCGACGCTTGACGGGTCGAGCGGACCAGGAGAGGCCCTTCAATCATGCTGCCTGGGCAAAAGCGCATTTGGGATCTTCGAGATGGATGACGAGCTCGCCGGGACAACGTCCCGACCGGAGATTGCAGACGGCGGGCCGGCAAAGCCCGGCGGCTTCGTCCCGTCGCGCGATATCACGTCGCTGATCGCCATCATGGCTGCACTGCGGGACAAGGAGACTGGCTGTCCTTGGGATATCAAGCAGAGCTTCGCTACTATCGCGCCCTACACCATCGAGGAGGCCTACGAGGTCGCGGATGCGATTGCCGCCGACGATATGCCCGAATTGCGCGAGGAGCTCGGCGACCTGCTGCTCCAGGTCGTGTTCCACGCGCAGATGGGGAATGAGGCCGGGCTGTTCGACTTCGGCGACGTGGTCGAGGCGATCACCGAGAAGCTCATCCGCCGCCACCCGCATGTGTTCGGCGAAAGGCGCGGCGCCAAGCTCGGAGAGGTCAACGCTGCCTGGGATCGGATCAAGCAGGAGGAAAAAGCGCGCAAGGGGGCTGGCGCGCCCGCCGGGCGCTTGAAGGCGGCGAGCCTTCTCGACGGCATCGCCTCGGCACTGCCGGCCCTCAGCCGCGCCGAAAAGCTGCAGTCGCGGGCGGCTCGCACAGGTTTCGATTGGACGACGCCGGAGCCTATTCTCGCCAAGCTCCGCGAAGAGATCGCCGAGTGCGAAACCGCCATGGCGTCGAGGGATGAGGCGGCGATCGAGGACGAGCTCGGCGACCTGTTGTTCACCGTCGCCAATCTCGCCCGCCGTCTCGGCGTCGATGCGGAAGCGGCTGCGCGAGCCGCGAACCGCAAGTTCGAGCGCCGTTTCCGCGCCATGGAAACGAACGCCTCGGACATGGGGCGCCAGATGGGCATGATGAGCCTCGATGAGCTCGAGGCCCTTTGGGTCGAGGCGAAGGGTCAGGTCGGATAGGGCGCGCCGCCGCCTATTTCACCGGCTTGATGCTGTTCGCAATCGCCATGAGGTCGGCCTCATTCGACTTCTCGCCGTCGGGGGAGGCCCAATAGGTCAGGACCAGCACCTTCGATTCCGAGGCCACGACGAGTGTCACACTGACCTTGGTCGGGCCGTCCTTGTCCTTGCCGTCCCAGGACAGATCGACGGCTTCCATGCCGTTGATCTTGATTTCCTTCTGCTTCATCGTCGAAGAATCGATGGTGACACCCTGCTTCGCCAGCCATTTGACTGCGTCGATGGCTGTCTGCTGGACATTCTTGGTGGGGGCTGCCTCGATGGCGAGGTAGACTTCTGAATCGGGCGAGGTCGCCTCGACGCCGTTGTCAATCTCGTTGATCGACCAGGCATCGGGAATGGTCACGATCGCCACCGTATCGTCATCCGGGATCTTGCTGGTCTTGGCGAAGGCGAGGGCGGGCACCGCGATCGCGATGATCGCGGCGAGGAGAAGCTTCTTCATGACCATGTCCTGGAGTTGAGTTCGAAGGGGCGCTCTTGTAGGGACCGCCCGGACGCCCGTCAAACCCGAGCGGGGAACGCGCCTGCATCGGCCTCATGGCGGAAATGGAAAGGCATGCGTGACATGAAGTTTCTGCAATCGGGTGTCGCCGCAGCTCTGCTGTGGGCCGTAAGCTCGCTGCCCGCCCAAGCTGCCTGTCGATTCAGCCCCTTCAGCTTCTTCCCCGATCGGAACGACCAGGTGTCGATCCAGGTCACGACCCAAGCGGGACAATCCTGCGCCATGGCCTTCAGGGAAGGGCCGGGCTATCGATTCACCAGCGCCTCGTTCTTGAAGGCTCCCCCGCACGGCGTCCTCGCCAAGACCGGCGCGACCAAGTTCCTGTACCTGCCTTTCAAAGGCTATCATGGCCAGGACAGCTATGCGATCAAGCTCTGCGCCACTGTGCAGGGACGCAGCGGCTGCTCGTCGCTGACCTATCTGGTCGACGTGCGGTAACGGCGAGACCGGCCGCGGGCCGCGGGCTCTCTTCCTATTACGCGCCGTCCGCACCATCTTGCGCACTCGCCATTCGACCGGAGGCCTGCCACGGTGACCATCCTCAAGCCCCAGCTCGACGCCAACTCCAACGACCTCGCCTCGAACGCGGCCGAATGGGCGAAGCTCGCCGCAGAGCTTCGCGCCCGCCGCGCGCTCGTCGCCCAAGGCGGCCCGGCCCGGGCCCGCGAGCGCCATGTCGGGCGCGGCAAGCTGTTGCCCCGCGAAAGGGTGACGCGGCTGCTCGATCGAGGTTCACCCTTTCTCGAGATCGGGCTTCTGGCGGCGAACGGCCTCTATGACGACGATATCCATGCCGCCGGCATGATCGCCGGCATCGGCCGCGTCGAGGGTCGCGAGGTGATGATCGTCTGCAACGATTCCACCATCAAGGGCGGCACCTATTACCCTATGACCGTGAAGAAGCATCTGCGCGCCCAGGAGATCGCGCGCGAGAACCGCCTGCCCTGCGTCTATCTCGTCGATTCGGGGGGCGCGAACCTTCCCCACCAGACGGAAGTGTTCCCGGACCGGGAGCATTTCGGCCGCATCTTTTACAATCAGGCGAATCTGTCCGCGCTCGGCATCCCGCAGATCGCCGTGGTCATGGGGTCATGCACGGCTGGCGGCGCCTATGTGCCGGCAATGTCCGACGAGACGATCATCGTTCGCAAGCAAGGCACGATCTTCCTCGCCGGCCCCCCCTTGGTGAAGGCCGCGACCGGCGAGCTCGTCTCCGCCGAGGAGCTCGGCGGGGCGGATGTGCACGCGCGACAATCCGGCGTCGCCGACCATTACGCGGTCGACGACGCCCACGCTCTTGCGATCGCCCGGCGCATCGTGGGAAATCTCAACAAGCGCAAGGAGATCGATATCGTCCTTGCCGAACCGCGCGAGCCTTTGCATGCGAGCGAAGAGCTCGAATCGGTGGTGCCGACCGATCTCAAGAAGCAATATGATCCGCGCGAGATCATCGCGCGCCTCGTCGACGGCTCGGAGTTCGACGAGTTCAAGGCGCTCTATGGGCGGACGCTGGTGACGGGCTTTGCCAGGCTCTCCGGAGTTCCGGTCGGGATCATCGCCAATGCCGGCATCCTGTTCTCGGAGAGCGCAATGAAGGGCGCCCATTTCATCGAGCTGTGCTGCCAGAGGCGCGTTCCGCTCATCTTCTTGCAGAATATCTCGGGCTTCATGGTAGGGCGGCAATATGAGGCAGGCGGCATCGCCAAGGACGGGGCGAAGCTCGTCATCGCCGTCGCCGCGGCGCGGGTCCCGAAGCTCACCTTGATCGTCGGCGGCTCGTTCGGGGCCGGAAATTACG
>JBIOEK010000223.1:0-6763 GCA_044445925.1 Hyphomicrobiales bacterium | reverse complement strand
CTCGCGCTCTCCTTCGTCTTCTACGGCTATTGGGATTGGCGCTTCGTGCCGCTGATGGCGGCCTCGATCCTGGTGAATTTCATGGTCATCCGCATATTCGCGGCGCGGCGGCCCGCTTTCTTGATCCCTGCGGCGATCGCCGCCAATCTCGCGGTCCTCGGCGTCTTCAAATATGCGGGCTTCTTCGCCGCCCTCGCCAATGCGGTGGGCGGGCTCGATTTGCCCGAACCGCACTTCGCGCTGCCGCTCGGCATCTCCTTCTTCACCTTCCATCATCTCATGTACCTGACGGATCTCAGGGCCAAGAAGGCGCCGCTCTATGATTTGACGCGTTACGGGCTCTACATCGCCTTCTTCCCGCAGGTGCTGTCCGGGCCTTTGGTGCGCTGGTCCGAGGTCATGCACCAATTCGAGATGCGTGCCTTCGGCGCAGGCTGGCAGGAGCGTTTCGGACGAGGAATGGCGCTCGTCGTGTTAGGTCTCGCCAAGAAGACGGTGTTCGGCGATGGGCTCGCGAGCTATGCCAACCCGATCTTCACGCTCGCGGCACAAGGGGCCCCGCTCACCGTGATGCAAGCCTGGGAAGGCGTGCTCGCCTTCACCTTCCAGATCTATTTCGATTTCTCGGGCTATACCGACATGGCGCTCGGCGTGGCACAGATGTTCGCCATCGCCCTGCCGCAGAATTTCAACGCGCCCTACCGCGCCTCGAGCCTTTCCGAGTTCTGGCGGCGTTGGCACATGACGCTGTCGCGTTTCCTGCGCGACTATCTCTATATCCCGCTCGGCGGAAACCGTCACGGCTTGACGCGCCAGCTTCTCGCTCTCATGGCCACGATGGCGCTCGGCGGCCTGTGGCATGGTGCGGCGCTGACCTTCATCGCCTGGGGCGTCGCGCATGGGCTAGGCCTCGGCGCCGGCCTACTGTGGCGCAGAGCGGGATTGAGCCTGCCCTCGATCGCGGGTTGGGCGCTGACATTCGTTTTCGTCACGTTCGCCTGGGTGCTGTTCCGAGCCCCGTCCTTCGAGGTGGCGGGCAGGCTGTACGCCATCATGGCAGGGGCGGCTCCTTTGGGCGCCGCCCTCAAATGGCGCTTGCTTCTGCCCGCCGCGCTGTTCGCCATGCTCGGACCGACGGCTCACGGTATCGCCAGCAAGGCGCGCCCCTCGCGCGGGCTCGCCATGGCGCTGGCGCTCGGATTTGTCCTCTTGCTGCTCAAGCTTGGGGACGAGCAGAACTACGAATTCATCTATTTTCAGTTCTGACCAGGCTGGTCCGTCTGGCGTTCGACCCCCCATTTCGTGGGGCTTTCGGGCATGTTGACGATATTGCAGCAAATTTCCTCGAACCGTGACATGCAAGTCATTGTCGAGACACACAGAGGGCTCTATAAGCGCGCGCAATT
Source organism: Hyphomicrobiales bacterium (assembly GCA_044445925.1). Lineage (GTDB taxonomy): Bacteria > Pseudomonadota > Alphaproteobacteria > Rhizobiales > Beijerinckiaceae > GAS188. The sequence goes on along the minus strand of JBIOEK010000223.1, from coordinate 5,357 downwards.
GAGGGGCTGTCATCGACAGCGTGTTGTGGACAGGTTGCGCATGCGCGAAGCGGTGATCGACGAGTACAAGCCATCCGACAGAGAAACCTTCATGAACGAGCGGCAGCGAGAATACTTCCGCCGCAAGTTATGGAGGTGGCGAGACGATATCCTGCGCGAGAGCCGCGAAACGCTCAATCAGCTGCAAGCCGAGCGCGAGCATCTGCCCGATCTCGCCGATCGGGCCTCGACCGAAACCGACCGTTCCATCGAGCTCAGGGCGCGAGACCGGCAACGCAAGCTGATCTCGAAGATCGACGCGGCGCTGTCTCGGATCGAGGACGGCACCTATGGCTATTGCGACGAGACGGGCGAACCGATCTCGCTCAAGCGTCTCGAGGCGCGCCCGATTGCCACCCTCTCGATCGAGGCGCAGGAGCGCCATGAGCGCGCCGAGCGCGTGCATCGGGACGATTGACCTGGACGGCCCTCGAGCAGGATCCCGAAAAGCAGGCCCTCACGAGGGCGGGACATGCTTTTCGGGCAGGGTCATGCGTTGAGACAAAGAGTTAGAACGACCGTGTCGATTCATTCTGAACGCATCCCGCTCTAGGCGCCCGAAGCCGATGCCACTGACCGGAACGAAGGTTCTCGATCTGTCGCGCGTGCTCGCCGGGCCCTGGTGCGCGCAGACGCTCGCCGATCTCGGCGCCGACGTCTGGAAGGTCGAGGAGCCCGAGCGCGGCGACGATACGCGCGCTTGGATGCCGCCCGAGATCGCAGGAGAATCGACTTATTTCATGTCCGCGAACCGTTCGAAGCGCTCGATCGGCATCGATCTCAAGCATCCCGACGGCCAGCGCCTTGTGCGCGAACTGGCTGCGAAAGCCGATGTGCTCGTCGAGAACTACAAGAAAGGCACGCTCGAGCGCTTCGGCCTCGGCTATGAACAGCTCGCAACCGTCAATCCGCGCCTCGTCTATTGCTCGATATCGGGCTATGGCCGCACCGGCCCGCGCGCCGAGGAGCCGGGCTACGATGTCGTCATCCAGGCCGAAAGCGGCCTCATGTCGATCACCGGCGAGCCGGATAGGGGGCCCTTGAAGCACGGCATGGCGATCGCCGATCTGGTCACGGGCATGAGTGCCACCCAGGCGGTGCTGGCGGCGCTGTTGGCGCGCGCGCGCACCGGCAAGGGCCAGCTGATCGACATGGCGCTCCTCGACTGCGCCGTGGCCCTCCTCGCCAATATGGCGTCCGGCCACATCGTGACGGGCGACGAGCCGAAACGCTTCGGCAATGCCCATCCGACGCTTGCGCCTTATCAGCTATTCGAGACGCAGGACGGCAATTTCGTGCTGGCGGTTGGCAATGACGGCCAATTCCGGGCCCTGTGCGAGAGGGTGATCGCGCGGCCCGACCTGGCAGATGATCCGCGCTATTCCACGTCGCGTGCCCGTGTGATCCATCGCGAGGCGCTGATCCCCGAGCTCGTCGCGGTCTTCCGCACGCGCGCCACCGCCGAGTGGATCGCCGCCTTGCAACGCGAGAAGGTGCCCTGCGGCCAGGTGCGAAGCCTGACGCAGGTGTTCGCCTCGCCGGAGATCGCCGCCCGTTCCATGGTGGCCGAGGTCGAGGATGCGCGCTACGGGACGCTCAAGCTCATGCGTTCGCCGCTGGCGCTGCGGGGAACGCCGCCGCGCGAGCCGAGGGCGCCGCCGCGCCTTGCCGAGCATACGGATGGGCTGCTGCGCGAGGTGCTGGGCCTCGGCGCGCCCGAGATAAAGGCGCTGCGGGCTTCTGGCGCCGTCACCTGACCTCTTCCCGAACGCTTTTCAAATCGGATCCCAGCCGAAGACGTCGCCCGAGACCTCGAGGGGCACGAGCGAAGCCTTGAACGCGGCCGGAAGCTGGTCTGCGAGCCGTTGCGGCGTCCAGCCATCGCCGCGATGCAGGGTGCGGATCGGCCGCGGCTGGCTGAACAGGAAGATCTCGTTGTTGCGCACGCCGAAAATCTGCCCGGATATGCCTTCGGCCTTGTCGGAGGAGAGGAACACGGCGAGCGGCGCGTTCTTGTCCGGGGTCATCTGCTGAATGCGGGCAATGCGCGCCTTCTCGGCCTCGGTCTCGGCGGGAATCGAGCTCGTCATGCGGCTCCAGGCAAAGGGCGCGATGCAGTTCGAGCGCACATTATAGCGCTGCAGATCGAGCGCGATGCCGCGGGACAAGCCATGCAGCCCGAGCTTCGAGGCCATGTAGTTCGCCTGGCCCAAATTGCCGACGAGGCCGGAGGTCGAGGTCATATGGACCATCGCGCCGCCATTCTGATCGCGGAAATGCCCGGCCACGGCGCGGGCCATGTTGAAGGCGCCGTTGAGATTGACCTGGATCACCTCGAGCCAATCGAGGTGGCTCATCTTGTGGAACATGCGGTCGCGCAGGATGCCGGCATTGTTGATGAGGATGTCGACCCGGCCGAAGGCATGGAGCGCCGCGGCGACGATCGATTCCGCGTTCTTGGCATCCGCGATCGAGAGCGTCGAGGCGATCGCCTGCCCGCCCTTCGCCTTGATCTCGGCGGTGACCTCCTCGGCCGGGGCCGTGTCGCCGCCCGAGCCGTCGAGCGCGACGCCGATATCGACGACGACGACCGAGGCGCCTTCATCGGCGAGCCCGAGCGCGATCGAGCGGCCGATGCCGCGCCCGCCTCCCGTGACGATGGCAACCTTGCCGCCCACAATTGCGCTAGCCATCGATGAGCTCCTCGATTGCCTCTTACCGGAGTTTGCGCGAGAGCATAGGGTCTATAGCCGATCCCGCCATGGCTGCGACAAGGGGAATCTCGGCCGAGGCCCCTTGGTGCTAAGCTCCGGATCTGAAATATGCAGCCGCTTTATTCGAAGGAGCCTGCCTGATGCGTCCGCTCGAGGGCCTGCTGGTGATTGCCGTCGAACAGGCGGTCGCCGCCCCCTATTGCACGAGCCGCCTCGCGGATGCCGGAGCGCGGGTGATCAAGATCGAGCGGCCGGAGGGCGATTTCGCACGCGGCTATGACGATGCCGCCAAGGGGCAGTCGAGCTATTTCGTCTGGCTGAACCGGGGCAAGGAATCCGTCATCCTCGACCTGTCGACGCTCGAGGATCGCGCCCGGCTCGGCGCCTTGATCGCCCGCGCCGATATCCTCGTGCAAAATCTCAAGCCCGGGGCGTTGGCGCGGCTCGGCTTTCCGATCGACGAGCTGCGCCGCCAGCATCCGGCCCTGATCTGCTGCTCGATCAGCGGCTATGGCGATGAGGGCCCGCTTGCCGAGCGCAAGGCCTATGACCTCTTGATTCAGGCCGAATCCGGCCTCGCCTCGATCACCGGCGGACCGGAAGGTCCAGCCCGCGTCGGGGTCTCGGTCGTCGACATCGCGACGGGCGCCACCGCGCATGCTGCGATCCTCGAAGCGCTGATCGCGCGTGCCGCGAGCGGCAAGGGCTCGGATATCCGCATCTCCATGTTCGATGTGATCGCGGAATGGCTCACCGCACCCCTCCTGAACGCGGAAGCCGGAAAGGCACCGCAGCGTATCGGCCTCGCCCATCCCTCGATCTCGCCCTATGGCGTCTTCACCTCGATGGATGGCAGGGAGATCCTGATCTCGATCCAGAGCGATCGGGAATGGCGCTCCTTGTGCGGGGGCGTGCTCGGCGACAAGCGACTCGCCGAGGATGCACGCTTTGCCACCAATCTCGTTCGGGTGCGGCATCGCCCCGAGACGGATGGGCTGGTAGCCAAGGCATTTGCCGCGGCCACGCGCGACGCCCTCGTGCAGCGTCTGAGCGAAGCCGATATCGCCTTCGCCGAGGTCAACGGCATGGATGAGCTGTCGCGCCATCCGCATCTGCGGCGCGCCGTGGTGCCGACGCCCGCAGGCCCCGTCGCCTATCCGGCGCCCGCGGCTCTCTTCGATGGCGTGCGCCGTAGCCTCGGCGCCGTGCCGGCGCTCGGCGCCCACACCCGATCGGTGCTCGAGGATATCGCCGAGCGGGTCCCGGCAAGACGCGGGAGCGCTTGAGGGCCGGCCGGTCAGTGAAGGACACAAGCGATGCCCGATATCGACGCGACGAGCTTCCTGTCCAACGCGTTGGGCCTGCGCCTGCGCACGCTCGTCTGGCTGCGCTGGCTCGCGGTATTCGGGCAGACGATCGCAGTCGCCGTGGTTTGCCTGGGGCTCGGCTTCCGCACGCCGATCATGCTGGCCCTGCCGGTGATCCTGGCTTCGGCGCTCCTCAATCTGGGTCTGGCTTGGCGCTTTCCGATGAGCCATCGCGTTAGCGATCGCGTGGCGGCGGTGTTGCTCGCCGCAGACATATTGCAGCTCGCCGTGCTCCTCTACCTCACCGGCGGCCTCGAAAATCCCTTCGCGATCTTGATCGTGGCGCCGGTGCTGATCTCGGCGATGGCTCTGGCGCCGGGGCGCAGCCTGGCGCTAGGCGTGCTCGCCGGCCTCGCGGTGACCGCGCTTGCGCTCTTCCACGAGCCTCTGCCCTGGTACGAGGGCGCGGGCATCGCCCTGCCGCACCTCTATCGGCTCGGCATCTGGGCCGCGATCATGCTTGGCCTGTCCTTCACGGGCGTCTATGCTTGGCGCATCGCCAAGGAGGGTCGCGATCTCGCCCAGGCGCTCGCGGCGACCGAGCTCGTGCTGGCGCGCGAGCAGCATCTGTCGCAGCTCGACGGGCTCGCCGCGGCCGCGGCCCACGAGCTCGGCACGCCGCTTGCCACCATCACCCTGGTGGCGCAGGAGCTGCATCGCATCGGCCCCAAGGAAGGACCGATCGCGGAGGACGTAGCCTTGCTGCGCGAGGAGGTGCAGCGCTGCCGCGGCATCCTTTCCAAGCTGACGACCTTGTCCCAGACCGGGGCCGGTCCCTGGGCGGTCATGTCGCTTCACCATCTCCTCGAGGAGGTGATCAGCCCGCAGCGAGCCTTCGACGTGCGCATCGAGACGAAGCTCGAGGGCGTGGGGCCCGAGCCCTCGACGCGGCGCAATCCCGGCATTCTCTACGGCCTCGGCAACCTGCTCGACAACGCGCTCGGCTTCGCGGCGAAGACCGTGATCGTCGAGGCGAGATGGGACACAGTCTCCGTGACGGTGCGCATCAAGGATGACGGGAAGGGCTTTCCGCCGGATATCCTGTCGCGTGTCGGGGAGCCCTATGTGACCACGCGAGGCAGCGAGGCGGATGCGCTTGAGGAGGGAACCGGTCTCGGCCTCGGGCTGTTCATCGCCAAGTCGCTGCTGGAGCGGTCGGGCGCGACCTTGACGGCCACCAACTCCCAAGATGGCGGGGCGGTGCTGACCGTCGCCTGGCCGCGGCAACTGTTCGAGG
>JBIOEK010000222.1:0-6816 GCA_044445925.1 Hyphomicrobiales bacterium | reverse complement strand
CCTTGGCGCAGACGACGCCGGCCGTATAGCTCTGCTGCCTCGAGCCATGCACGCGCCCGATCGCCGTGCCGTCGATCACCTCGACATCGAGCGCGCAGGCCGAAGGGCAATCATGCGGGCAGGTCGAATGGCGGATATCGACGTTGGCGCGCGCGTTCATGCCGGCAAAATAGCATGAACGACCGAAGGAAGGGAGCCACGATTACGCAATGCTCCTCTCGAGATCCGCGCAGGCAAGTCAGTCTCCAATCGCGGCAAGCCGAGCGTAGCGTGCGGTAACGGCTCTAGCCCCGCCAATCCATCATGTCTTGGCCCATCATGCCGGGCCTCATGCCGCGCCCGCCCATGCCGCCCATGCCGCGCATGCCACCGCCCATTCCGCCTTCGCCCATTCCCATCATGCCACCGCGGGCACGATTGATGAGCACGAAGGCGCGACGCTTCTGATCGTCAGAGAGCGAGGCATAAAGCGGGGCCGCGGCGTCGGCGAATTCGCGCATCAGCCCGGCACGTGCCGTCATGCGGTCGGCCTGCCTGCGCAGCCGGGCGATCGGATCGAAAGCCGGTTGCATTCCGTCGCGAATCTGGGCCATCTGCTCGCGCATCTCCAGCATGCGCTGAGCGTTCAGAGCCGCACCCTTGCGGATCATGGCCTCGACCGGTTCCCAGAGCTTCTCCTGGTCCGCCGTCAGCTTGAGCACGGCCTTGATGGCGCCGATGCGTGCGTCCAGGAAAACAGCCCGATCCTCGGACGAGGACCGCATTCCCGCCATGCCCGACATCCCGATGCCTGGCGTCGCGGGAGCCGGGGCGGGAGGGGTTTGCGTTTGCGCGAAGGCGAAGACGCCGGCCCCGACCAGAGCCAGCGCCGCGGCGGACATCACGGTCTTGTTCATCTCGACGATCCTTCCGAATGGGGTATCGATGGGGTTGAACGCAAGCCTCGATGGCGCCAATCTAGCCGACGAACTGGGGCGGGGCCGTGTCCTCCATATTACATTTCGGTCAGCCGACGATGTCGTTGCCGCAAAAAAACTGCGCGATTTCGACCACGGCATTCTCCGGGCTGTCGGAACCATGCACCGAATTCTCGCCCACCGAGAGAGCGAAGCTCTTGCGGATCGTGCCTTCGGCGGCGTTGGCCGGGTTGGTGGCGCCCATGATCTCGCGATATTTCGCAATGGCGTTCTCGCCTTCCAGGATCTGCACCACGACCGGGCCCGCGCTCATCATCTCGACGAGCTCGCCGTAGAAGGGCCTCGCTCTGTGCACCGCGTAAAAGGCTTCGGCCTGGTCCTTGGTCATGCGCAGGCGCCTTTGCGCCACGATGCGCAAGCCCGCCTTCTCGATCACGGCATTGATGGCGCCCGTGAGGTTGCGCCGCGTCGCGTCGGGCTTGATGATGGAGAAGCTGCGCTCGATGGCCATAGGCATTCCTGGAATGGTTCGGATTGAGGGTGCGCGCGCTATATCGGCCCCGGGCAGGGCCGGCAAGCGGCCTGGTTGCCGACGGGCCGAGCGGATAGGCAAAGGGGCCAGGCCAGGCTTGACCTGATGCCAATATCAGGAAACGCGCATCCAGCCCTCTGGCGTCAAGCGTTCCTGTGGCCTGAAGCGACACTTATAGTCCATCTTGCGTGAGCCGGACACCCAATAACCGAGATAGACGTAAGGAAGGCCGAGCTCTCGAGCCTTGCCGATATGGTCGAGGATGAGCAAGGTGCCGAGGCTGCGCCGATCGCATTCGGGATCGAAGAAGGAATAGACCATCGACAGCCCGTCCGCGAGGATGTCGGTCAGAGCCACGGCCAGAAGCGGTCCATGCCCGCGCCCGGTGATGGGCGTATCCGGCCCGCGCAGGCGATATTCGATGATGCGCGTCTGCACATGGCTCTCGCGCACCATGGTGGCATAATCGAAGGCGCTCATATCGGCCATCCCGCCCTCACCATGGCGAGCGTCGATATAGCCGCGAAACAACGAATATTGCTCCGATGACGGAGCGGCCGGCATCGTCGCGCCTATGATGTCGCCATTGCGGGCAGCGATTCTGCGGTAGCTGCGCGTGGGCACGAATTGCGCCGCCAGAACCCGCACCGAGACGCAGGCCTGGCACGATTCGCAGGCCGGCCGGTAGGCGATCGTCTGCGAGCGACGGAAGCCGCCCTGGGTCAGGATGTCGTTGAGGTCCGCGGCGCGCTCGCCGACGATATGCGTGAACACCTTGCGTTCCATGCGGCCCGGCAGATAGGGGCAGGCGGACGGCGCGGTCAGATAGAATTGCGGCGTGTCGCGCGGCTGATGCGTCAAGGCTGTTTGTCCGCCAAGGCAGTGATCGAACCGCAAGGATAGCAATTGCCACGCGCCGCTCAAGTGCTTAGCGCAAGGATTGTCGAAGGATCTCGCACCGCTCCGCCGATTTCGCGAGCTCCAGCTTCGTCAGCTTCCCCAGGCGGAGACGAGCCGCACGCGCAAGACGATGTCGTGCAGCAAGGCGCGATCCTGCCTGAACAGCCCGACGAGGAGAATGAACGGCGTCATCGTCGTGCCGAAAACGTAGAACAAGAGCGCGTGCGCGGCTCCGGTGAGGAAATCGATGTCGCCACCGTCCAGCTGGCGCAAGGACAAGCCGAAAATGCGCATGCCGAGCGTTGCCTGGGCGGGCGATGACAGGGTGAGACCCGAATAGATCGCAGGCGTCGCGACGCAGACAGGCCAAATCAGCAGCCACCCCGCGCCGAAGCTCAGGAAGCCGAGCGCGATCAGCGCCACGGTCATCACGAAGGCGATTGTTCCTATCGCGATGAGATCGATCACATAGGCGAGCACCCGCACCGAAAGCGAAGCCGGCGCCCAGCCCGCCGATACGGGAGCGCGGCGCCACTCGCGCGGCGGCGTCGCTCCCACCGGCCCTGGAAATTCCGGAACGCTCGTTTGCATCGTGCCACCGCCGAGATGAAGAAGCCCGCCACACGAAGGTGGCGGGCTTCAGATAGGAGAGCGGTGGTCGAATTCAACCGTTCAGGGGCCTGCGCAAGTCATGAGCCGGAGCCGGCTGTCATCGAAGCGCAAGCTCGGGTGATCAGTTCGCGATCTCGTTGTTGGTGTAGTCGATCACGCCTGCGCTGTTCTTCTTCCAGACATACATGACGTAGTCCGGACGGGTGATGTCACCCTTCTTGTCGTAGGCAATGTCGCCGATCACGGTCTTGAACGGCTTGCCCGAGTGCATGGCCTCGGCCATTTTCTTGGTGTCGAGCTTGCCGACCTGCTTGGCCGCCTCGGCCATGATCTGAAAGGCCGCGTAGGTGTAGAGGGTATAGGCTTCCGGATCGTAGTTCTTGGCCTTGAACGCGGCCACGACCTTAGCGGCTTCCGGGTGCTTGCGCGGATCGGGCGCGAAGGTCATTAGCGTGCCTTCGGTGCCCGGGCCGCCGATCTGGGCGAACTCCTTGTCGGTGATGCCGTCACCCGACATCATCGGGGCGTTCAAGCCTTGGTCGCGCATCTGGCGGATGATGAGGCCGGCTTCCGTGTGCAAACCGCCGAAATAGACGAGATCGACATTGGCGGCCTTCAGCTTCGATACGAGCGCCGAATAATCCTTCTCGCCCGTGTTGATGCCCTCATAGACGACCTCGGTCATGCCACCCTTGTTCAGGTTGGCCTTGGTGGCGTCGGCAAGGCCCTTGCCATAGGGCGTCTTGTCATGAACGACGGCGATGTTCTTGCCCTTGAAGTGGCTGAGGATCCAGGCCCCGGCCACCGCGCCTTGCTGGTCGTCGCGGCCGCAGGTGCGGAATACGTTCCAGTAGTCGGGACGATCGGTCAGCATCGGGTTGGTCGCAGACGGCGTGATCATCAGCATCCCCGATTCCTTGTAAACCTCGGAAGACGGGATGGTGACGCCGGAATTGAAGTGGCCCACGACGAGCTTGATGCCTTCGCCGGCGAATTTGTTGGCGAGCGAGACGCCCTGCTTCGGATCCGAGGCATCGTCCCCGATTTCGAGAACCAGCTTTTGGCCGAGGATGCCGCCGGCCTTGTTGATGTCCTCGACGGCTTGCTTGGCGCCTTCCGTCAGCTGCTTGCCGAAAGTTGCGTTGGGACCCGTCACCGGCCCGGCGACCGCAACCTTGAGATCCGCCGCGAAGGCGCCTCCCGAGAATGCGAGCGCCGCAGCGAGCGCAAAGCCTGTCAACAACGTCTTCTTCATAGACACTCTCCCTTAGGGGGTTGTTTCAGGGGTGCGAACCGCGAGCCCCTGCCGCGATCTAGCCGCGCTGAAACCGACCATGGCGAGTTTTAGGCGCGCTGTCACTCCAAAACACGCAAAACACGTCGGGCGGAGCGGTCAAATCATGCCGAGGGTGCTCCCCCGGGGTCGCGTGAGGCGACGGGCTTCCAGCCGAACGGACCGGCGGCCTGGTAAAGCCAGCGATAGCGCGTGGTCATTTGCTTGACGCGCGTCAAGCGAAAGCCCGCAAAGGCCGCGATCAGCACGAGCAAGGTGTCGACCAGATAGAAGTGGGGCGTCAGAAAGCTCGACCCGAACAGCCCATAATGAAGGAAGCGCACGCCAATGCCGAGCACCAGCGCCGAAGCGACGAGATGCCAGCCGGGCCGCCAGGCCTGGGCGATCGCCTTGCCGGTCGAATATCCGGCGGCGCCGCCCAGGACGATCGTCACCAGGACGAAGACGAACAGTGAAGAATCATCATAAAGGATGCCCTGCATCAGGGGATCTCCGCGACTATCGAAACCACATTCACGGCCGATGCCAGCAGCGATCCGAGTGTGACGCTTGGTTCCCAAATGCCAGGTCGGATCACTTTCAAATTCAACGTTTTGTGTTGTGTCACCAAGGTGATGGTCGGGATCGAGCGTTGGCGATACAGCACGGGTTAATGCCTTCCACCTTCGAGATAGGCGGCGCGCACCGACGGATCGGCCAGGAGCTCCTTGCCGGTGCCGCTCATGGTGATCATGCCGTTCACCATGACGTAGCCGCGATGCGCCAGCTTCAAGGCATTGAAGGCGTTCTGCTCGACCAGGAACACCGTCATGCCGTCCTTGACGTTGAGCTCGTGGATGATCGCGAAGATCTGCTTGACGATCAGAGGAGCAAGACCGAGCGAGGGCTCGTCGAGCAGCAGAAGCTTGGGGCGGGTCATCAGGGCGCGAGCGATCGCCAGCATCTGCTGCTCGCCCCCCGACAAGGTGCCGCCGCGCTGCGCGGCGCGCTCCTTCAAGCGCGGGAAGATGGCGAAGACGCGTTCGATATCGGTGTCGAAATGGGCGAAATTGTCGAGCGCGCTGCCCATTTGCAGGTTTTCGAGCACGCTCATGCGCGGGAAGATGCGCCGTCCTTCGGGTGACTGGGCGACGCCGAGGCGAGCGATCTCATGGGTGGGCAGGTTGGTGATGTCGTGCCCGGCATAGTGGATCGCACCCTCGCGCGCCCGGGGACGCCCGAAGATCGTCATCATCAGCGTCGATTTGCCGGCGCCGTTGGCGCCGATCAAGGTGACGATCTCGCCTTGCCTCACATCGACATCGACGCCCCGCAAAGCCATGATATTGCCGTAGAAGGCCTTGACGCCGCGCACGGTGAGAAGGGGGGTGGCCTGACCGCCCGCTTGGCCGTTGGCCGGTGCCGTCGTCATGCGCGCCCCTCGGCCTCGGCCTCCGCCGCCTCGACCTCCTCATCCTCGACGCCGAGATAAGCGGCGATCACCTTCGGATCGTTCTTCACGACTTCCGGCGGCCCGTCGGAAATCTTGACCCCGTAGTCGAGAACCACGACATGGTCGGAAATCTCCATGACGACCGACATGTCGTGCTCGATCAGGAGGATCGAGGTTTCGCCCTTGTCGCGGATCCCGCGCAGCAGCGCATTCAGCTCGAGGCTTTCGCGAGGATTGAGGCCGGCCGCCGGCTCGTCGAGGCAGAGCAGCACCGGCTTGGTGCACATGGCGCGCGCGATCTCCAAACGCCGCTGGGCCCCATAGGGAAGATCGCCCGCCGGATCATCGGCGCGCTCGGTGAGCCCGATCCGTTCGAGCCAGCTCTCGGCGAGCTCGACCGCCTCCTTCTGGCGCGCCGCGTAGGAAGGGATGCCGAGAATGCCGAACACCGAGTAGCCGGAAGCGCGCATCAGTGGATTGTGCTGAGCCACGAGCAGGTTCTCGAGCACCGTCATCCCCGAGAACAGGCGAATGTTCTGGAAGGTGCGCGCCACCCGAGCGTGCTGCGTGACCACGAAGTCCGCCATCCGCTCGAGGAGATGGATGGCGCCATCGCCGACGCTGAGCGTCTGCGCGCCCTTGGCCGTCGCCTCCTCGATCGCCGCGAAGGCCGCCTGTCCGCCATGGGCGAGCCCGACCCGTCCCTCGCTCGGCTTGTAGAAGCCGGTGATGCAGTTGAAGACGGTCGTCTTGCCCGCCCCGTTCGGGCCGATCAGGGCGGTGATGTCGCCCGCCTTCGCCTCGAAGGAGAGGTTGTTGACGGCGATGAGGCCGCCGAAGCGCATCGTCAGGCGCTCGACGCGCAGCAGCGTCTCGCCCTTCATCCGTGGCCCTCCTTCACGAGGTCGGAGGAGATCGATCTTCGTTCCTTCAGGAAGACGGTGGGCTCGCGCGTCGAGACGAGGCCGCGCGGACGCCAGATCATCATCATCACCATGGCGAGCCCGAAGATCAGAAGGCGGTATTCGTTGGGATCGAATTCTTCGCCGAAAATGCTCTTGAGGAAGCCGAGATTGCGCAGCATCTCGGGCCCAGCGATCATGGCGATCGCGGCGATGACGACGCCGAT
>JBIOEK010000221.1:0-6829 GCA_044445925.1 Hyphomicrobiales bacterium | reverse complement strand
GCCGGCGCGCGCCTTCGCTCCTCGCGGGGGCATGGGAGATAGGCCTCCTCGCCGTCATGGCCGTGCTCTATCTCGCCGGCCTCTACCTCAATCCGGCGTTCTTCGGCTCGACCGATGCGCTGTTCTCGGTGCTGCGCGACGCCTCGCGCTATGGCGTGATGGCGGTCGGCATGACCTTCGTCATCGTCAACAAGGAGCTCGATCTCTCCGTCGGCTCGACCTTCGGACTGACCGCGACCGTGTTCGGCGTGCTGTTCGGGCCGACTTATTTCGACCTCGACGTCACCACGGCGGTGCTCGGCTGCCTCGTTCTCGGCCTCGCCATCGGGCTCATCAACGGCGTTCTGGTCACGGTCCTCGAGGTGCCCGCCTTCATCGCGACGCTGACGATGCTGTTCATCGGACGCGGCGTCATTCTCGGTCTCACCGGTGCGAAGAACATCGCCTTCGAGATCAAGGCGAATGGGGCGCCGTCCTTCTTCCGCCTGGGCGAGATCAACGCCTTGGGCTTCAACAACCAGATCATCGTCTTCGTGATCGTCGCGACGCTCGGCGCGCTCGTGCTCGCCTATACGTCGATCGGCTGGACGACCTACGCGACCGGCGGCAACGAGCAGGCGACGCGCTATGCGGGCGTCAACACGCGCTTCGTGCGCATGCGCTCCTATTTGCTGTCCTCGCTTTGCGCCGTTCTCGCCGGGTTGATGAATGTCGCCCAGAGCAAGGACGCCGATCCGCAGTTCGGGCTCGGCGCCGAGCTCGTGGTCATCGCCTCGGTGATCGTGGGGGGCGCCGCGATCTTCGGCGGGCGAGGCCGGGTCCTGGGCTCCTGCCTGGGGGCCATATTCGTCGGGCTCGTCGACAAGGTCCTGCGCGAGGGCGTGCCGATCACGCGCGAGATCGACATCGGCGGCGGCGAGAAGGTCATCGTCGCCGCGGTCGCGCAATTGCCGCCCGGCGCCGTTCCCGCCGTGCTCGGCGTGGTGCTCGTGCTCGCGGTGCTCATCGAGCCGTGGATCGTGCGTCGGCGCGTGCTGGCGCGCGCCTGGGCTTATCTGCGCGGCGCGTCGGCGCCGCCCATTCCCGATCTCGGCGGCATTGCCGCGGCCGGCGTCACCACACGCGGCACGACCGTTCAGGCCCGCGGCCTCGGCGCGCGCGGCATCGTGGCCTTTTTCTATCGGCGGGACGCCGCGGCGGTGATGCTGGTCGCCGCCCTCTGGCTCTTCGGGGAATGGGCGCGCCCGGACTTCTGGGGCAATCTCGACAATTCCTTCGCCATCCTGCTCGCCTTTTCGGAGATCGCGCTCGTCACCGTCGGCCTCAGCTTCGTCATGGCCAATGGCGACATCGATCTCTCGGTCGGCTCGGTGCTGGCGCTGTCGGGGGCGGTGGCGGCCGTGGTGATGAAGGATACGTCACTCGGGCCGCTCGCCGCTGCCGTCATCGCCGTTGCGGCGGGGGTCTTCGCAGGCGTCGTCAATGGCTGGCTCACGGCCTATGTGGGCCTGCCCTCCTTCATCGCCACGCTCGGCACCTTCTACTGGGCGCGCGGCATCGGCTCCTCGATCGTCGCGGGCACCCAGCTCAACGGCTTTCCCGAGAGCTTCAACCTCATGGGGCGCAGCCTGTTCGAGCTGCTCGCAGCGCTCGGGATGGCGCCGGCCAAGGGCAGCCTCTGGTTCGCCATCGCCTCGGCGGTCGGGGTGCAGACGATCTTCGTCGTCCTCGTCGCCATCCTCGGCGGCATCGTGCTCGCCAAGACCCCCTTCGGCCAGAAGGTCTACGCCATCGGCGGCAATGAGCGCGCAGCGGGCTTTGCGGGCGTAAATACGCGTCGCGTCCGCTTCACCGCGCTCGTCGCCTCGGCGACCTGCGCGGCTTTCGCGGGCGTCATCTACGATGCCTTCTACCGCAGCTACATCCCGACCGCCGGGCAATTGCGCGAGCTCGATGCCATCGCCTCGATCATCATAGGCGGCGGCTCGATCTTCGGCGGCTACGGCACGATGATCGGCGCGCTTGCGGGCGCGGGCGTCATCACGCTCATTCGCTCGCTCCTGTCGCTGCAGATCATACTCGGCAGCGGAGCCTCTTTCGTGCTGCCACAGCAATGGCAAAACGTGTTCATCGGCGCCATCCTGCTGATCTCCGTCATCGGCGATATTTGGATCAGGCAGAACAACATTCTCGGACGCTGGTTCGGCGGCGGCGGGCAGGCGGGCGACAAAGCGGGTCGCGAGGGAGAGAGAGCATGACGAAGCAGGTCGTCGAGATGCGCGCGATCAGCAAGAGCTTCGGGCCGGTGCGGGCGCTCGCCGATGTCGATCTGACCTTGCAGGTCGGCGAGATTCTCGGTCTCGTCGGCGACAACTCGGCGGGCAAATCGACGTTGATGAAGATCCTCACCGGCGCCTATCAGCGCGATTCCGGCGAGATCCTGATCGACGGCGAGCCGGTCCACTTCAAGAGCCCGCATGAGAGCCGCAAGCTCGGCATCGAGATGATCTATCAGGACTTCGCACTGTGCGGAAACCTCGATGTCGGCCAGAACATCTTTCTCGGCCGCTGGCCGCTGCGCTTCGGCCTGTTCGTCGACCGCGCCCGCATGAACCGCGAGGCGCGCTCCATCCTCGACCGCCTGAAGGTGGACGTGAATTCCGTGCACCAGAAGGTCGAGAGCCTGTCCGGCGGTCGCCAGCAATCGGTCGCCATCGCGCGCGCCATCTCCTTCGATCCGAAGGTCGTCATCTTCGACGAGCCGACCGCGAACCTCTCGGCCCCCGCGACCCGCCGCATGCTGGAGACGATGCTCGAGCTGAAGCGCCACGATGTCGCGCAGATCATTATCTCGCACCGCCTGAACGACATCTTCGAGGTGGGCGATCGCGTCATGGTGCTCAAGCGCGGCGAGAAGGTCGGCGAAAGGGCGATCGCCCGCACCAGCGAGAAGGAAGTGCTGGAGCTCATCGTGTCAGGCGCACCGCGGCCGCGAGGGGAGGGGGCGGAAGGGACGGCGTCGCCGGCCGCGGCCTCGCAGGAAGAAACGTTGCCCGCCCGGGCGGTTTAGGTCGCGACGCGCGCCTGTCCGGGGGGAGCCGCGCCGTCCTTGGCGTGTTCCTTCGGAAATAGGTACGTGTCACCGAAATAACCGTACCCTCCGAAGAAGCGCGCGGCCAGCCTCGTCCACATGCCCGTTCTGGGCTATGCTGGTCTTCGAGGCGAGAGGCGAGGGTGGAGAACCGGCAATGAGCGGATATGTTGGCGCACAGCACGAATTTCACGATGCGGATTTCGTGCGCGGCTGGGCGAACCGCTTCGTGCCGACGAGAGCGCGCCTCGAGCTCTTCGACATGATCTTGGATCAGATCAGCCGGCTGGGCCTGCCCAATGCGCATGTGGTCGAGCTCGGGATCGGGCCCGGATACATGGCGCGCCACTTATTGGAGCGAAACGCGGTCATCACCTATGAAGGCCTTGATTTCTCCGACGCGTTTTTCGAAATCGCCAAGGAAACGGTTGGCAATCTTGCGCAGCGCATGACGCTGACCAAGGCCGACCTGATGGATCAGAGCTGGCCCGCGAAGCTGTCAAAGACGCCCGGCGCCATCGTCTCGACATGGGCGCTGCACGATCTGGGCAGCCAGCAGGCCGTGGCCGATGTCTACGCCCGTTGCTACGAGACGCTCCCGCAGGGCGGCGTGCTCGTCAATGGCGACTTCATCAAGCCGCACGGCACGACCTTCGAATATGAGCCGGGCCGCTTCGAGATCGAGTATCACTTCGAGCTGTTGCGCGACGCCGGCTTCTCCAATCCGAAATCCCTGGCGCATCTCGAGCCGAATATCGAGGACCCGAAGGGATTTGAGAACTATGCTTGCATTTTGGCGGTGCGGTGACGTGTCGATCATAGCTGCTCGGCGAATTGGGGAAATAGGTACGTGTCACCGAAATAACCAGAGGCCATACCCGGCGACGCTGAGCCCCGCGCGTCCGCCGACGCCCGCATGGTTTGTCCCGACGCCTACCCCGTGGTGTCATTCCCGGCCGAGTGCTCCCATGGCGCTGAGCTCTGTCAGTTCGTCGTGACGGCAGCAATGGGAGCACGAGGGGAAGGGAATCCAGCTCCCGGCCGAAGCAAGAATGGATCATTAACCTGAGTTCCGAGTCGGGACACCATCGGCACAGCTTGCCGACAAATAGATGATATGTCATTTAATGGCTCGTCAGCTATCGAGATCGCATCATGCCCTCCCGCAACGAAGCCGGCCGCGGCGCCTTCGGCGCGCTCGTGGCGCAGACGGCGCGCCAATGGCGCCGCGCCGTCGATCGTCACATGCAGCCCTTCGGGTTGACGGAAGCGACCTGGCTGCCGCTGCTGCGGCTCGCGCGCGCGCCGGCCCGCATGCGCCAGAAGGACCTCGCCGCCTCCCTGTCGCTCGACGGCTCCTCGGTCGTGCGCCTGCTCGATGCGCTCGAGAATGCGGGCTTCGTCCGGCGGAAGGAGGAAGCCTTGGACCGCAGGGCCAAGGCGATCGTGCTGACGGCCAGCGGCCGGGCCATGGCGCGGCGCCTCGAGACCGTCGCGCGCCTTGTCCGGGAGGACGCCCTTGCCGGCCTCTGCGAGCGCGATGTCGAGACGGCCTTGCGCGTGCTCGAGCATGTCTGCCGTGTCCTCGACGCCGCCCCGGATGGGGCGACACCGATGAGCGCTCGATGAGCGGGTGCGCCGGCGACACGCCGGGCCTCGATCGGCTGGAGGAGCAGCGCCGCCGCGTTCCGCTCTGGCTTTTGACCCTCATCACCTTCAGCGGAACGCTGGCCATGCACATCTTCGTGCCCGCTTTGCCGCGTGCCGCACGCGATCTCCACGTCGGCATCGGGGCCATGCAGATGACGGTCAGTCTCTATATCGGCGGGCTCGCCGTGGGGCAGCTCGTCTACGGGCCGCTCTGCGACCGCTTCGGCCGCAGGCCCGTGCTGATGGCGGGGCTCGCCCTCTATGCGGCGGCAGGCCTTGCGGCCGCGCTCGCCCCGAACGCCCAGGCGCTCATCGCCGCGCGGCTGTTCCAGGCGCTCGGCGGCTGCTCAGGCCTCGTGGTGGGGCGCGCCATCGTGCGCGACACCGCGCTGCCCCGCGAGGCGGCAAGGCGCCTCGCGCTGATGAACCTGATGGTGATGCTCGGGCCTGGCATCGCTCCGCTCGTCGGCAGCGCGCTGGCGGAGACGTCGGGATGGCGATCGATCCTCTTCCTGCTCTTCGGGCTCGGCATCGCCAATCTCGTCTTCACCTGGCGGCTGCTGCCGGAGACCGGCTCGCGCGCGGCGAATTCCGACCTGCCGACGCTCACGCGCAACTACCGGCGGCTCCTTGCATCGCAGCGCTTCCTCGGCCTCGCGGTCGGGGGCGGCTGCGCCACCACCTCTCTCTACGCCTTCATCGCCGCGGCGCCCTTCATCTTCGCCGAGCAGCTGCAGCGGCCGGCCTCCGAGGTCGGCGTCTACCTCGCCACCGTGATCTCGGGCGTCTGGCTCGGCAGCCTCCTGACCAGCCGGCTGATCTTCAAGGTGGCGACCGAGAAGCTCCTGGTGCGGGCTAATCTCGCGAGCGCTGTCGCGGCCTTCCTGTTCCTCGGGCTCGTCCTCTCGGGGTATCTCTCGGTCGCCTCCTGCATGGGCTGCATGTTCGTGTTCGCGCTAGGCTCGGGCATGGCCTCGCCGACGGCGCTGACGCTTGCCATCAGCGTCAGCCCGGAGGTCGCGGGCTCGGCGTCCGGGCTCTACGGCTTTGCCCAGATGGTCGTTGGGGCGCTCTGCACCGGGCTCGCCGGGCTCGGCGGCAACCCGGCGCTTGCGGTAGCCCTGGTGCTCGCAGCGACCGGCGCCGTCGCGCAGCTGTCGTTCTGGATCGCGCTTCGGACGCGGCGAGCGGCGGGAGGTGCGTAGAGCGGGAGCGGCCGCAGGGGGGGCGGGGCAGTAGCGGCGCCGGCTCCGGTGCATGGTGCATCGGCGCCATGCGGGAGGTCCCTTTCCCGGAGCCGTGCAGCGAAGCGGAACGGAGCCCGGGACCCAGGATCCGGAGAAGAGCTGCGAAGCGCGATATTTCTTGGTTCTGGACCCCGGACAGCACTCTGCTCCGGACTTCGTCCTCGCTTCGTGCTTCCGGGGAAGGGAATCTCTAATGTCAGCGCCTATGTCGTGGAGCGGGCGCAGGACTGGCCCTGGACGAGCGCGCAGGCCCATTCTGAGGCGGCGCGACGACGAGGCGACGAGCTTCATGCCCGTGCTCGAGCGGTCTCCGCGCCTTGCCGATCTCCTCGAACGTCGTCACGCGCGAGCTTGACGCGTCGGGCGACCGATGATGCAACTAGGCACGCGGGCAGAGAGGCGCAGCACATGACAATCAGGGCTGGGCTCGTTGGCCTTCTCGGATCTCTTGCAACCGCGGCAGGTGCCATGCATCCCGCGGTCGCGCGTTCTCCCGTTGCGCAGCTTGACGAGGATATTCAGAGAACGCGGGCTGCAATCAAACCGACGAAAGAGGCCTGGATTGACTGCACGATGCACGAAGCGGTCCGTCTGGCCAAGTCATCCGCGACGATCGAGCAAGTTATCCAGGCGGTCTATGCTTCCTGCTCGGAGGAAGAACGGCGCTTTTCGCTCGCGCTGATTCAGCAGTTAGGCGGAGCGGGCCCCGGCGTGATGTACAAGATCAAGAACGAGGTCGCGCGCCAGCACCTTACGCGCTTGATCATCAAAGCGAGGCGCTGAGCGCGCCGCTCGCTGAGCATTTGGCGGCCTAACGCATTGCACGTCACGGCTTCGGGGC
>JBIOEK010000220.1:0-6840 GCA_044445925.1 Hyphomicrobiales bacterium | reverse complement strand
TCCTGATCGAGCGAGCCCGGCAGGGGGATGAGGATCGAGGGGCGGCCGATGACCGAGATTTCAGCGACCGTCGAGGCGCCGGCGCGTGCGATGACGAGCTGGCTATGCGCCATATGGCCGGGTAGGTCCTTGAAGAAGGGCGCGATCTCGGCCGTGACGCCCGCTTCCCGATAGGCGGCCCGGACGCGCGCCACATCCTCCTCGCGCGCCTGCTGCACGATGCGCAGCCTCGCCCGCTCTTGTGCCGTGAGCTTGGCGATGGCGGGCGGCACGATATCCGACATGATGCGCGCGCCCTGGCTGCCGCCGAAGACGAGGAGGCGCAGTTCTCCGCCCTCTCGGGGCGCCTCATAGGGGGTCTTCGCCGCTTCGATGACGGCGGGGCGCACCGGATTGCCGACCTGCCGCATCTTGGCCTCGAGCGCCTTCTCGCCGCCCCCGATCGCGGCAAATCCCGTGGCGATGACATCGACACGGCCGGCGAGGAAGCGGTTGGCGCGTCCGAGGACGGCGTTCTGCTCGTGCAGGATGCTCGGCACGCCGAGCATCGATGCGGCGATGAGCGGGGGCACCGTCGGATAGCCGCCGAAGCCGATGACGGCCGCAGGCGAGAGCCGCCTCACCAGGGCAAGGGCCTTCAACGTGCCCAAGCCCAGCGTCAACGCCGCCATGCCCTTGCCGAGGAGGCCCTTGCCGGACGGCGTCGCCGCCGGCAAGGCATGCACGGCGCGCGCCGGAAAGGCCTTGGTGAACGCCTCGACGCGGGTGTCGGTCACGAGCTCCACCGCCAAGGCGCGGCGCTGCAAGGCGTGCGAGAGCGCCTCGGCCGGGAACAAATGGCCTCCCGTGCCGCCCGCCGCGACCAGGATCAGGGGGGTCTCGCCCATCAGAGGTCCCGATCGCCCGGGCTTACGCCGCTTGCGGGGCTGCCATCGGCAAGGCCTTCTTCCACAAGGCCGACATCTCGGCGCGAGGCCTGCGGCGGGTCACGGCGATCAGAAAGCCGAGCGCGACGCCCAGCGAGATCAAGGACGAGCCGCCATAGGAGATGAAGGGCAAGGTCATGCCCTTGGCCGGAATGAGCTGCACGTTGACCGCCATGTTGATGACCGATTGCACCCCGAACAGCGTGATCAGGCCGGCGCAGGCGAGGCGGCAGAACGGATCCTCGTTGCGCCGCGCCCTATCGAGCGCCCTCATGACGATCACCATGAACAGCAAGGCAAGCGCCACGCAGGCCACGATGCCGAATTCCTCCCCGGTCACCGCGAAGGGAAAATCCGCGTGCGCATCGGGCAGGATGCGCTTCACCACGCCTTCACCGGGCCCGCGCCCGAACCAGCCGCCCGATATGAAGCTGTCCATCGCCGTGTCGACCTGGAAGGTATCGCCCGCGCCCTTGTTGAGGAAGCGGTCGATGCGCGCCGTCACATGCGGCACGAACACATAGGCCAGCATGGCGCCTGCCGCGCCCAGGCCGCCGAGCCCCGCGACCCAAAAGATATGCAGGCCGGCGATGAAGAACAGCGTCGCCCAGACGATCGCGATCAGCATCGTCTGGCCGATATCGGGCTGCAGCACCAGCGGCACGATCGTGGCGGGCAGGAGAGCGAGACCGAGGAGCGCCGCCGGCATGCCCTTGCGCTGCGCTGCCTCCGAGAACAGCCAGGCCGCCAGGATGACGAAGGCGGGCTTGACGAATTCCGAGGGCTGGATGCCGATGCCGGCGAGGTTGATCCAGCGCCGCGCGCCCTTGACCTCGGCCCCATATACGAGCGTCGCGCAGACGAGCGCCATGGAGATCGCATAGATGACGAGCGCCGTGCGGCGCACGGCGCGCGGCGAGGAGAGCGACACCACGAAGGCGACCGCGACCGTCACCGTGAGATAGACGATCTGGCGGTTGACGAAATGGAAGGTCGACAGCCCGAGCCGCGCCGCGACCGGCGGGCTCGCCGCCATGTCGATGACGATGCCGGCGACGAACAGGATGCAGAAGCCTGAGATGAGCCAGCGATCGATCGTCCACCACCAATTGGTGAGCGCGCCTTTCTCGATGCGTGAGGCCATGGCTCAGGGCTCCTTCCCGGTATCGATATGGGCCGGCGTTGTCTTCACCTCTCCCTTTGTGGGAGAGGTCGGAGCCGAGCGCAGGCCAGGCTCCGGGTGAGGGGTGCGGGTGCAAACCTTCGAAGGGTCCCTCACCCGATCCTTCGGCTTCGTCTCGGGATCGACCTCTCCCGCAAGGGGAGAGGTGATGCGCGCATCCGCTTGCGCCTGGCTGACGATCTCTTGCACGAGTTCGCGGAAACGATCTCCGCGCTCCTCGAAATTCTTGAACTGATCGTAGGAGGCTGAGGCCGGCGAGAGCAGCACCACGGGCTCGCGGGACTTCGACAACGCCGCATCGCGCGCCGCGGCCGCAAGCGCCTTGTCGAGCGTGCCGCAACGCTCATGCGCCACCTTGCCGCCGGCGAGCGTCGCGGCGAACGCCTCGGTCGCGGCACCGATCAGATAGGCCCTCTCGATGCGCGGGAAGAGCGGCCGCAAAGGCTCGATGCCGCCTTCCTTCGGCTTGCCGCCGAGGATCCAGAAGATGCCGCCCTCGAAGCACAGAAGCGCCTTCTCGGTGGAATCGGCGTTGGTCGCCTTGGAATCGTTGACGAAGGTCACTCGCTCCGACCGGCCGACCTCCTCCATGCGGTGCGCCAGGCCCGGGAAGGATCGCAGCGAGGCTCCGATCACGTCATGGGGGATATGGAGCCAGTCGCAAACGCAGAACGCCGCTGCCGCGTTCTGCCCATTATGTCGCCCACGCAAGGATTTCACTTGCGAAATGTCGACCAGGTTCTCGCCGAGGCACCAGCGGCCACCGAGTGGAATTTGCCGTTGCAAGCGGCCTTCATCGAAATAGGTGTAGGCGACGAATTTGGGATTCTGAGCCGAGATGGCGAGCGCCGGTCTTTCGGCATCTTCGAACCGATGGAATATCGACGCGGACAGAGCGTCGTCGGTGCCGATCACGACCAGACGAGAGCTCTCGACGAGCTTCTCCTTGATCGCCGCATAATTCTCCATCGCGCCGTGCCGGTCGAGATGGTCCGGCGTGATGTTGAGGAGCACCCCGATTTTGGGCGCGAGCGACGGCGAAAGATCGATCTGGAAGGAGGAACATTCGATGACATGGAAGCGGTCGGCGGAAGGCGGCTCGAGCGCCAGGATCGGCACGCCGATATTGCCGCCCATCTGCACATCGCGTTGGGCCTCGCGCAGGATATGGGCGATGAGCGCCGTCGTCGTCGATTTGCCGTTGGTGCCGGTGATGGCGATGAAGGGCGAGCCCGGCGCGATCCTTTGGCGCTCGCGGCAGAAAAGCTCGATATCGCCGATCACCTCGACGCCTTGGGCCTTGGCGAGCCCGACGGTCCAATGCGGCTTCGGATGGGTGAGGGGAACGCCAGGCGCCAGCACCAGGGCGGCAAGGCGCCTCCAATCGCAGTTGTGCAGATCCTCGACCTCGAAGCCCTCGACGCGCGCCTCCTCGATCTTGGCCTGCGCATCGTCCCACAGGATCGGCGTCGCGCCGCCCGCCCGCAGCGCCCGCGCCGTCGCGAGCCCCGAGGCGCCGAGCCCGAAGATGGCGAGCTTCCTGCCCTGCATGCAGGTGACGGGCGTCATGCCTATCTCAGCTTCAAGGTGGCGAGCCCGACGAGGGCGAGAACGACCGACACGATCCAGAAGCGGATCACCACCTGCGGCTCGGTCCAGCCGAGCTGCTCGAAATGGTGATGGATCGGCGCCATGCGGAAGACGCGCTTGCCGGTCATCTTGAAGGAGATGACCTGGACGATGACGGACAGGGCCTCGAGCACGAACAGCCCGCCGACGATGGCGAGCACGATCTCGTGCTTGGTCACGACCGCGATGGTGCCGAGCAGGCCGCCGAGCGCCAGCGAGCCGGTATCGCCCATGAAAATCTGCGCGGGCGGAGCGTTGAACCACAGAAAGCCGAGGCCAGCGCCGAACAAGGCGCCGCAGATCACCATCAGATCGCCGGCGCCTGGCACATGGTTGATCTGCAGATAATTCGCGAAGATCACGTTGCCGGTGAGATAGGCGATCAAGCCGAAAGTCGCGGCGGCGATCATCACCGGCACGATGGCCAGCCCGTCGAGACCGTCGGTCAGGTTCACCGCATTGCCCGCGCCCACGACCACGAAGCTCGCGACGAGCGGGAAGGCGACGCCGAGCGGGATCAGCACATCCTTGAGGAAGGGCACGCTGAAGGAGGAGGAGAGCGATCCCGGCGTCAAGCGCATCGCCATGACGGTGGCGACGAGCGCGATCAGCGTCTCGATGCCGAGCCGGATGCGCCCCGAAAAGCCCTTATGCGATTGCTTCGTCACCTTCAGGAAGTCGTCGTAGAAGCCGATTGCCGCATAGCCGAAGGTGACGCCGAGCACGATCCACACGAAGGGGTTGCGCAGATTGGCCCAGAGCAGCGTGGCGACGAACAGCCCCGACAGGATCATCAGCCCGCCCATGGTGGGCGTGCCCTTCTTGGTGAGCAGATGCGATTGCGGGCCGTCATCGCGGATCGGCTGTCCCTTGCCCTGCTTGAGGCGCAGCGTGTCGATGATCGAGGGCCCGAACATGAACACGAAGAGCAGCGCCGTCGCCGTCGCGCCCCCGGTGCGGAAGGTGATGTAGCGAAAGACGTTGAGGACGGAGAAATGAGGCGCGAGATCGGCGAGCAGCGTCAGCATGGGGGCCTCGATTTTTCCTGGGGCGCCCCGTGGCGGGTGCGAAGAGCTTGGACGATGCGTCCCATGCGACTGCCGAGCGACCCCTTGACGGCGACCACATCGCCGGCCCGCAAGCCTTCGACGACGCAAGGCTCGAGCTCCGCGGAGCTCGGCGCGTAATGACCTCGGCGGCTCGAGGGAATAGCTTCGTAGAGGTGGCGCATCAAGGGCCCGCAGGCGTGCACGAGATCGATGCCCGATTGCTCGATCGCCGCCGCGAGCCCGGCATGGAAATCCGGGCCGCCGGCGCCGAGCTCCAGCATGTCGCCCAATATGACGACGCGCCGCCCGCCTTTGCCCGGCGCCAAGCGGGCGAGATTAGCGAGCATGGCGCGCATCGAGGCCGGATTGGCGTTGTAGCTCTCATCGATCAGCGTCGCCTCGCCCTCCGGCATATGCAGCCTGATGCGGGCGCCACGACCTTGCGGCGGGGTGAGCGTCGCGAGCGCGGCGCAAGCCTTGCCGACATCGGCGCCGAGCGCGTGAACGGCGGCGAGCACGCCGAGCATGTTCATCGCGATATGGCGCCCGGGAGTGCCGATGCGGCAGGAGAGGGGCTCGCCGAAGATCCTGATCTTTGCATTCGAGCCTTCCGCGTCTTCCTCGAGGGAAACCAGCCGCAGATCGGCCCGGTCGGAGGCGCCAAAGCTGAGGATGCGCCCGGCCGGGCCCGCCAGCGCATGCGCGCTGAGCCGCGCACCATGGGGATTGTCGATGTTGACGATCGCCGTGCCGCCCGGCTCGAGGCCTGCGAAGATCTCGGCCTTGGCGTCGGCGATCGCCTCGACCGAGGGAAAGAATTCAAGATGCACCGGCTCGACCGTGGTGACCAGCGCCACCTGCGGACGCACCATGGCGGCGAGCGGCCTGATCTCGCCGGGCGAATTCATGCCGATCTCGTTGATCGCGAAGACGCTGTCGGCCGGCATGCGCGCCAAGGTCAGCGGCACGCCCCAATGGTTGTTGTAGGAGGCGACGGAAGCGTGCGTCCTGCCCTGCGGTGCGAGGGCATGCAGCAGCGCCTCCTTGGTTCCGGTCTTGCCGACCGAGCCCGTGACCGCGACCAGCCGCGCTTTGGCGCGCGCCCGCCCGGCGCGGCCGAGCCGGCGCAGGGCCTCGAAAGGGTCTTCGACGACGAGCAGCCGGTGCGTCTTCGGCATGTCGAAGCTCTTGGCGATCGAGACGACGGCGGTCGCGCCCTTCTCGATCGCCGCATCCACGAAATCATGCCCGTCGCGATTCTCGCCCCTGATGGCGAAGAAGAGATCGCCCGCTGAGAGCATGCGCGTATCGATGGAGATGCCGTCGATCGGCGCCTCGATGGGACCGCGCGGCGCGGCGCCCATGGCGCAAGCCGCCTCGGCGAGGCTCCAGAGCGGCGCGCTCATGCGGCGACGCCCCTGATGGCGGCGGCGACGGCCTCGTGATCCGAGAAGGGCAGGGTGCGCGAACCGACGATCTGCCCGGTCTCGTGCCCCTTGCCGGCGACGAGCACCACATCGCCCGCTCCCATGCCGCGCACCGCCGTCCTGATGGCCTCGGCACGGTCGCCGATCTCCACCGCGCCAGGCGCTCCGGCGAGCACGGCGCGACGAATGGCAGCCGGGTCCTCGGAGCGCGGATTGTCGTCGGTCACGATCGCGAGATCTGCGGCCTCCACCGCGATCTTGCCCATGATCGGGCGCTTGCCCGGGTCGCGATCGCCGCCGCAACCGAACACGACGACGAGACGGCCGCCGGTGAAAGGCCGCAGCGCCGAGATGGCGTTGGCCAGCGCATCGGGCTTGTGCGAATAATCGACGAAGACGAGGCCGCCCTTGGCTTGCCCGGCGAGCTCGAGCCGCCCGGGCACGCCCTTGAGCGAAGCCAGCGCCTCGATGGCTGCTTCGCGATCCTCGCCGACCGCGATGGCCAGGCCCGCCGCCGTCAAGGCGTTCTCGACCTGGAATTCGCCGGCGAGCGCGAGGCTCACATGCAGGCGCTTGCCCATTGCATCGAGCGTGAGCTTCTGCACGAAGCCGCAGCGTTCGATATC
>JBIOEK010000219.1:0-6846 GCA_044445925.1 Hyphomicrobiales bacterium | reverse complement strand
TCATCCAATCCTCGGAGAAGAAGACGCTGCCCGTCGCCGTGCTGACCCAGCTCGTGCAGGGCGACGATTACCAATGGGGAGCGCTGATGGCGGGTGCGCTGTTCGGTTCGATCCCGGTCGCGCTCTTCTATTCCTTCTTCGTGGACTATTACGTCTCGAGCCTGACCGGCGCGGTAAAGGAATAGGCTGGGGCCGAGACGAGTGGAGCGGATACCTCGCGGGGCGGGGTGCGGCCGTCAAGGTGTGCTGCCTGCGATCGGGCTGTCGAGAGCGCTCATGTCGGCCATGACGGGAAACGGCTAATCGACCGTCAGCACGATCTTGCCGATATGGGCGCTCGATTCCATCAGCGCATGGGCTTTCGGGGCTTCCGCGAGCTTGAAGACAGCGTGGATCACCGGCTTGCAGCGTCCCTGCCGCAGGAGCGGCCACACCTTCTCCTCGAGCGAGCGGGCGATCGCGGCCTTCTCCTCGACCGTGCGCGGCCGCAAGGTCGAGCCCGTGTGGATGAGCCGCTTCATCATCAGGCGGCGCAGATCGAGCGTCACCTTCGATTCCTTGAGGAAGGCGATCTGCACGATGCGCCCTTCCTCGGCCGCCGCATCGTAGTTGCGCGCCACATAATCGCCCCCGACCATGTCGAGGATGACGTCGGCACCATGCCCGCCGGTCGCCGCCTTGACGGCAGCGACGAAGTCTTCCGTCCGGTAGTTGATGGCGACATCGGCACCGAGCTTGCCGCAGCTATCGCATTTCTCCTGCGAGCCCGCTGTCGCGATGACGCGCGCTCCGAAAGCCTTGGCGAGCATGATCGCCGTCGTGCCGATGCCGGAGCTGCCGCCATGCACCAGCAAGGTCTCTCCCTGCCGCAGGCGGCCGCGGTCGAAAACATTGGTCCACACCGTGAAGAAGGTTTCGGGGATCGCGGCGGCCTCGAGCATCGTGAGGCCCTCCGGCACCGGCAAGGCGCTCGTCTGGTGCGTCTTGCAGAATTGCGCATAGCCGCCGCCCGGCACGAGGGCGCAGACCTTGTCGCCGACCGCGAAGCGATGCGCGCCCTCGCCGAGCGCCGCGACCTCGCCCGCGACCTCGAGACCCGGCAGGTCGGAGGCGCCGGGCGGGGGCGGATAAAGGCCTTGCCGCTGGATCACATCCGGGCGGTTGACGCCGGCCGCCGCGACTCGGATGAGAATCTCCCCCGGGCCGGGCTTAGGAAGGGGCCGGGTTTCCGGCACCAAGGCCTCCGGCCCGCCCGGCACCTTGATGGCGATCGCCGTCATTGTGGTTTGAAGCTCGGCCGCCATGAGGTCACCTTCGATGATCTGCCTGCAACGATCTGCACGCGGTTATCGGCTTGCGCCGGTAGCGCTCGCCTCGTTAACCGAAATGGTCTAGCTTTCCTCGTTCGGGCTGCCAACAGCGCTGGGAGATGGGAGGGGACCATCCATGGACGAAGAGGAACTTCGGCCGAAGCGAGCCCTGCCCCATCAGATCGGGCAGGATTTGTCGCTGCTTTCGATTGCGGAGCTCGATGAGCGGGTCGGCACGCTGCGGGCCGAGATCATGCGGCTCGAGACGGCCAAAGCCCATAAGCTCGCGGCGCAGGGCACGGCGCAATCATTCTTCAAGAGCTAGGGGGGAACCGACGAAGCTACACGGCTCCATGCGGCGTCATCGCGGGGCGATTATGACCTATTTCGACGCGCTTAAGGAACTCGGTAAAAATTAACTCAATGTTAAGCTTTCTCACCTATCAAGGTAAATGTCAGGTGGCTCTCCTGTCCACTTGTTTGACGCCTCCCTGTTTTAACCTTCAGAGCCGCTTCGCGCGGCTCTTTTTTTTGCTTCGGCGCCGCCGGCCAAGCCAAAGCGAAGGCCGAAATCATTTACCTGTTAACCCTAATCAAAAGTTACCGGCCTCAAGCGCGGCGCCGGCTTTACACTTGCCTTCATGGGTTCCATCAAGCCGGCGTCGTCCCTTTCCGGAACGCAGCGCGGCAATCCGATGGCCAAGAGGCGGAACGTGAGCAAAACTCGATCAGGCGCGCAGACCGGGGCGCGCGGCGCCGTTATTTTCGCGGAGAGCTTCGTCTCCTCGGAGCAATTCACGAGCTTGTTTCGCGAGGGCATGAGCCTTGTCGAGGAAACGGCGACCTATCTCGACGGCAAGGGGCGCGAGGATTCGAGGCGATTGCCGCGGCTTGCCGCGCTCGGCTACGCGACGGAGAGCATGCGCCTCACGACGCGGCTGATGCAGCTCGCCTCCTGGCTCCTGCTGCAGCGCGCCGTCGGTGAAGGAGAGCTCAGCCGCATCCAGGCCGAGCGCGACAAGGCGCGCATCACCTTGAAGGACGTCCAGTTGCCTTCCTCCAAGGAAGGCCTGGCCAATTTGCCGCAAGGGCTTGGCGCGCTCGTCGTTCGCTCCTTGCGTATCCAAGAGCGCATCTGCCATCTCGACCGGCAGATCACCGCGAGCCTCGCCGACGAGATCAGGCCGCCCCTCGAGGGCGACAATCCGGTCAATGAGCAGATCGCCCGGCTGCGCTCCGCGCTGCTCGGCGTCAAGCCGTAGCGCTCAGGACTTCCCGAACTTCTTGTCGCCGAACTTCTTGGCGAAACGCGACACGCGCCCGCCACGATCGGTGAGCTGCTGCTGGCCGCCGGTCCAGGCCGGATGGCTCTTCGGATCGACGTCGAGCGACAGCACGTCGCCGTCCTTGCCATAGGTGGAACGCGTCTGGAATTCCGTGCCGTCGGTCATGACGACCTTGATGAAATGGTAGTCGGGATGAATACCGGCCTTCATGCCGCTCGCTCCGAAAAACGCCATACCTCCCGCCGCGAGGCGGCCGAGACGATGGCCGATGCTGAAACCCTGGAGGCTGCCGTCTAGCGCAGGCCAGGGCCAAGGGCAAGTGTCGGCGGAGAGAGTGTCGGCGGAGAGAAGTCTCGGCGAAAAGCAGGCTCAAGCGCGATCTCGCCGATCATGAGCAGTTCGAGCCAGGCTTCACAAAGGCGATGCACTCGGCCAGATGGGTTACAGCATCGCAGAAGCTATCATCCATGTGCTCGAGGCCATGAGGGAGCCGACCTGGAAGGCCATGATGGACGAAGCCAGGAACCCGTGAGTGAGCTGGAGCGGATGCAGATCGAGCATGCCTACAGGAAACCAGCCATGACCGAGACGCTCATCCCCACGACCGTCGTGGGCAGCTATCCGCAGCCCGATTGGCTCGTCGATCGGGCGATGCTGAAGGCGCATATCGTTCCCCGCGTGCGCCTGAAAGCGGTGTGGCGGGTCGCCGAGGAGTTCCTGGAGCAGGCCCAGGACGACGCCACCTTGCTCGCCATTCGCGACATGGAGAAGGCCGGCATCGACATCATCTCCGATGGCGAGATGCGCCGTGAGAGCTACTCCAATCGCTTTGCGACGGCGTTGGAAGGCGTCGACATCGACAATCCGGGCAAGGTGAAGAGGTCGAGCGGCGCGGAAACGCCGGTGCCGCGGATCACCGGCAGGATTCGCCATGCAGGCCCGGTCGAAGTCCGCGACATGGAGTTCTTGCGACGCAACACCAGCCGATTGGCCAAGATCACCCTGCCCGGCCCGTTCACCATGGCGAACCAGGCGCAAAACGAATTCTACCGCGACCCCGACGAGATGGTGATGGACTTCGCCGTTGCGCTCAACCAGGAAGCCCATCTGCTCCAGGCGGCGGGCGCCGACGTCATCCAGCTCGACGATCCATGGCTGCGCACCGATCCGGACGCGGCAAAGCGCATTGCCGTCAAGGCCATCAATCGGGCGCTGGAGGGGCTTTCCGTGACCACGGCGGTGCATCTGTGCTTCGGATACGCGGCGGTCGTCGACCAGAAGCCGACGGGCTACTCGTTCCTCCCACAGCTCGCCGACAGCACGGCGCAGCAGATCTCGATCGAGGCCGCCCAACCGAGGCTCGACCTCGGCGCGCTGTCGGATCTCTCGCCGAAAACGATCATCTTGGGCGTCATCGATCTCGGCGATCAGAACGTCGAGAGCGGCGAGCAGGTCGCCGCTCGCCTGCGCGCGGCGCTGAGCTACGTCCCGCCGGAGCGGCTGATTGCCGCGCCGGATTGCGGCATGAAGTATTTGCGTCGCGAGGTCGCATTCGGAAAGCTCCGCGCTCTTGCGGAAGGTGCGTTGATCGTGCGGCGCGAACTGGCGTAGAGGCTTGCCGGTCACGCCGGCCAGCAGGATTCGAGAACCGATGCCTTTTTCTCCTCGGCAGCTTCTGTCCCATCTCGAAGGCTTAGGGATCCACACGCACACGGTCGAGCATCCGGCGCTCTTCACCGTGACGCAATCGCGGGAGCTGCGCGGCAATCTTCCTGGCGGCCACACCAAGAACCTGTTCCTGAAGGACAAGAAGGGGCGCTTTTTCCTGGTCTCCTGCCGCGAGGACGCGAATGTCGATTTGAAGCGGCTGCACGAGCGGCTCGGCGCATCCGGACGCCTATCCTTCGGCAGCGCGGCGCAGCTGATGGACAAGCTCGGCGTCGACCCCGGCGCCGTGACTCTGTTCGGCGCGGTGAACGACCAGGCGGGCGAGGTGACGGTCGCGATCGACAAGGGCCTCCTCGCTTTCGACATCATCAACGCTCACCCGCTCACCAATACGATGACCACGGCGCTCTCCCGCGACGATCTCATGCGCTTCCTCGCCGTGACGGGGCATGCGCCGCTCGTCATCGACGTTGAACCTTCGCCGCAAGCGGAGTAGAGGGCGGGAAGCTTCGCATGGGTCATGCGCGACGGCGAGGGCTGATGCCGGCTCGCGTGAGGGCGCCGCGTGAGGGCTGGAGGCCGCAGCCGCGACAAGATCGCGTCGAGACGGGGAAGGGTCGAGCCGCGTTGCCAACCGGCCCCTGACACACCATTTAGGACGAGGATTTGGCGAGAGCCGGCATTTGGGCCAAGGATGATATTTGAGCCAAGGATGATTTGCGCCGCACCGACGGATTTGCCGGCACCGCGGGGATGAGCGCAGCCAAAGGGATCTTATTCGCATGCAGGACCAGGTGAACGCCGCGCCCGTGAAGGACACGACGACGGCGGGTTTTCGACAGGACGTGATCGCCGAATCGGCGCGCCAGCCGGTTCTCGTCGATTTCTGGGCGCCGTGGTGCGGCCCGTGCAAGCAGCTCACGCCCGTCCTCGAGAAGGCGGTGCAAGCCGCGAACGGCAAGGTGAAGCTCGTCAAGATGAATATCGACGAGCATCCCCAGATTCCCGGCCAGCTCGGCATCCAGTCGATCCCGGCCGTGATCGCCTTCCAGCGCGGACAACCGGTCGACGGCTTCATGGGCAACGTGCCCGAGAGCCAGGTCAAGGCCTTCATCGAGCGGCTCGTGGGCCCGCTCGGTCCTTCCTCGCTGGAGACGCTTCTGGTTCAGGCCGACGAAGCGGCCGCTAAAGGCGATGCCGGGGGCGCTGCCGAGCTCTACGCGGCGGCGTTGGCGCAGGAGGAGGGCAATGCGCGCGCGCTCGGCGGCCTCATCCGCATGCAGGTCGAGAGCGGCGCCCTCGAGGAGGCGAAGCGCTTTCTCGCAATGGTGCCGGCCGGCAAGGCCGATGACCCGGCGATCTCTGCGGCGCGCGCAGCGCTCGAGCTCGCCGAGCAGGCCGCGAATGCGGGCGATCTCAAGGGCCTCGAGGCCGCGGTCGCCTTAAACCCGCTCGACCATCAGGCGCGCTTCGACCTCGCCGTGGCGCTGAACGCCAAAGGCCTGCGCGAGGAAGCCGTCGACCAGCTCGTCGCCATCATCAAGCGCGACCGCACCTGGAACGATGACGGGGCGCGCAAGCAGCTTCTGCAATTCTTCGAGGCCTGGGGGCCGATGGACGAGATGACGAAGCTCGGCCGGCGCAAGCTTTCCTCGGTGCTGTTTTCTTAGTGGAGGAAGAGGCGGGGAGGCTGGCTCATGGGCATCAACGTCCCCTATCGCGGACCGGCTGACCTGCCCAAGACGGTTCGCGTCTTTCCGCTCTCAGGCGCGCTCCTGTTGCCGCGCGGGCACATGCCCCTCAACATCTTCGAGCCGCGCTATATGGCCTTGGTCGACGATGCGCTGAGAACGGACCGGCTGATCGGCATGATCCAGCCGGATGAGGAGGACGCCGCCGAGACCTCGGCGCCCAGACTCTACGGCACGGGTTGCGCCGGCCGCATCACCCAGCTCGCCGAGACGGGCGATGGCCGCTATCTGGTTACGCTCACAGGCGTTGCCCGCTTCTCGGTCTTAGCCGAGCTCGCGGCCGATACGCCCTATCGCCAGTGCCAGGTCGATTTCGACAAATTCGTCAGCGACTTCACGGCGCGGGCCGGCGAGGACCTGGTCGACCGCGAGGCGGTACTCGATGCGCTGCGCCGCTTCGCCAAGGCGAATGAGCTGCGCGTCGACTGGAAGGGCATCGAGGAAGCGCCGAACGAGGCGCTGGTCAATGCTCTCGCCATGATGAGCCCCTTCGGGACGCGCGAGAAGCAGGCGCTGCTCGAGGCGCCCGACCTCAAATCGCGCGCCGAGATTCTCGTGGCGATTACCGAATTCGAGCTCGCCAAGACCGGCGGCAGCTCCGAGACGCCGCTGCAGTAGACCGGGGCGCGTTCCGGGTGCGAGTTCTATCTTTTTGCCTTGCCGCATGATCTTGTGGGCTAAGTCGGTGGCGCCGCGCCCGCACGGGCATGCCTTTTCGGGTTCGGGCTCGAGGGAGATTGCGATGGACGAGAAGCAAGCTGGCGCTCAGGACAACCGCGCCGCGATCGACCGCAAGCTCCTGGAGATATTGGTGTGCCCCTTGACCAAGGG
>JBIOEK010000218.1:0-6849 GCA_044445925.1 Hyphomicrobiales bacterium | reverse complement strand
TCAGCGCCTCTTCGGCCGGCCTCCGGCTACCTTGCGGCGCAAGGGTGTGCAGGAGGGGCGCGCCGAGGCCTCGCGACTCCTCTGCGTCAACTTGACCTATCGGCCGCCCTATGATTTCGAGGCGATGCTCGAATTCCTCAGCGTCCGCGCCATTCCGGGCGTCGAGAAGGTCGAGGCCGGGCGCTATGCCCGCAGCATCGCCATCGGCGACGATCACGGCGTGCTGACGGTCGAGAAGGGCGCGCGAGACAAGCTCGTGGTCGGCATCCGCTTCCCCAGGCTCGAGGCGCTCGCCTCCATCATCGCGCGCGTGCGCCGCGTCTTCGACCTTGCGGCCGATCCGCAGGTGATCGGCGCTCATCTCAGCCAGGACGAGCTCTTGGCACCCTTCGTCGCCGCGCGGCCGGGCCTGAGGGTGCCGGGCGGCTGGGACGGCTTCGAGCTCGCGGTGCGAGCCATCCTCGGCCAGCAGATCACCGTCGCTGCGGCGTCGAGCCTCGCCGGCAGGCTGGTGCGGGCCTTCGGCACGCCCATCTCCGAGGATCTCGCCGCGACCGTCGAGGGTCTCACCCATGTGTTCCCGCCGCCCGAGCGGTTGATCAAGGCCGATATTGCCGCGCTCGACATGCCGCGCTCGCGCGCCCTTGCGCTTTCCTCGCTCGCCGGAGCGGTTGCGGCGGATCCCGCGATCTTCGGGCCGGCGCGAGGCCTCGAGGAAGCGATCGCCAAGCTTAGGTCACTTTCCGGGATCGGCGAATGGACCGCGCAATATATCGCCATGCGCGAGCTGCGCGAGCCCGACGCCTTCCCGGCCGCCGATATCGGGCTCATGCGGGCGCTCGCCGGCCCCGACGGGCGCAGGCCGACGCCGGTCGAGCTCCTGGCGAGGGCCGAGAGCTGGCGTCCCTGGCGCGCTTATGCGGCGCTGCATCTTTGGGGGCATGATTCCCGTACCCCCTCCGAGACAAAAAAACGGGCCGGCCAGAACCCTGGAGGCAAAACTCATGAACCCCGCAACCGCGAGCGAGATCAGCACCAGCCCCATGCAAGAAAAGCCGCTTGATCGCCTCCATATCGACCGCCTCGACACGCCGATCGGCAGGGCGCTGCTTGCCAGCGACGATGACGGCGTGCTGCGCGTCTTCGATTGGGAGGACCATGAGGATCGCATGCGGGTGCTGCTGCGCCGCCAATATGGCCCTGTGCGTCTCGAGGAAGGGCGCGCGCCCGGGCAGATCCGCCTGGCGCTCGAGCGCTATTTCGAAGGCGAGCTCGGGGCGCTCGGCGAGATTGCCTGGCGCACCGAGGGCACGCCCTTCCAGCGCAGTGTGTGGAACGCCCTCACCGAGATACCGGCCGGGGAAACGCTGAGCTACGGCGCGCTCGCCCACCGCATCGGCAAGGCGAGCGCGGTGCGCGCCGTCGGCCTCGCCAATGGCGCCAACCCCGTGAGCGTCGTCGTGCCGTGCCACCGGGTCATCGGTGCCGACGGCTCGCTGACCGGCTATGGCGGCGGCCTCGAGCGCAAGCGCTGGCTCTTGCGCCATGAAGGCGCGCTGCCGGAGACCGGGTTGCCGCTATAGCGCATCCGCGCTCATCTACCGCAAGCGGGAAAAGCAGGGCGCTCACAGCCGCAGAATGGGCTCGAGCGTGCCACCCGTGCGCGCGGCGCGCAGAGGCGCCGTGTCCACGTAGACGCGCTGTCTGCGGAAAGGATAAGCGGCGCAGCCACGCAGGTCTCGCCGGTTTCGGACCTGACCTCTCAGCGTATTTGCGGTCCGATTGACGCCTCAAACCCGCCTTCAAGCTTCGGTAACCAATTTTAAGGTTCGCGCGTTATCATTGCGATGAGCTGCGGCGGGCGCGCAATCGGAGGATTTGTCATCGGTCCCCAAGGTCAGGTGAGGCGGAGCCTTTGGCTCTCGCGCATCTTGCGCTCTCCATTCTTTTGGGTTCCCGCCGCGGCGCTCGCGGCCTTGCTGGTGATGGGGGGCCTGCGTTTCCTGGTCCGGCCCACCGTGCTGCGCATCGCCGTAGGGCCCGAAGGCAGCGCCGATGTCAGGCTGATCTCCGACCTCGCAAACCAGTTGGCGCGCGACAGGACGCGCGGCGGCCTGAGGCTGAAATTGCTCACGACGGTCGACGCCAAGGCGAGCGCCGACGAGCTCGACGCCGGACGCGCGGACCTCGCCGTGGTGCGCAGCGACGTGTCGATGTCGGCGACCGGGCTCACCGTCGCCATCCTGCATCGCAATGCCGTGACCTTCATCGCACCGCGATCCTCCCCGGTGCGCAAGATCACCGATTTCGCCAAGAAGCGTGTCGGCATCCTGCGCGCCATCCCGGAGAATGTGGGCCTGCTCGAGCAGGTGCTGACGGAATACGGCATCGACCCGCAATCGGTCACGGAGCTGGCGCTGGAACCCGACGGGGTCTCCGCCGCGATCCGCGACAAGCTCGTCGATGTGGTGATGGTGGTCGCGCCGCCTTCCGGAGCCTTGGTCAACGCCGCTGTGGCTCAAGTGGCGGCGGCCTCCAAGGGCGAGCCGGTCTTCGTGGAGCTGAAGGAGGCCGAGGCCATCGCTCAGCGCAAGCCCGTCTACGAGTCCCAGGAGATCGTGAATGGGCTATTCGGGGGCAATCCGCCACGCCCCAAGGAGACCTTCAATACGCTCGCCATCACCTACAGGCTCGTCGCCAGCCGCGACCTCGAGGACTATATCGTCTCGGATTTCACGCGGCGCCTGTTCACCCTGCGGATGGCGCTGAGCCTCGATACGTCGCTCGCCGACCACATCGAGAAGCCGGATACGGACAATGACACCGCTCTGCCGATCCATCCGGGCGCTGCCGCATATTTCGACGGCAATGAGAAATCCTTCCTCGACCGCTATGACGACTGGTTCTATCTCGGCGCCATGGGGTTGAGCGGCCTCGTTTCCGGGCTTGCGGCCTTGATCGCCTCGGCACGGGCCTGGATCCGCCGCTCGACGCTCGGCTCGATCGAGGAGTTGATCCAAATTCAGCTGGCCGCGCGCATCGCCAATGATGAAGACGCGCTCGACGCGGCCGAAGCCGCGGTCGCGAGGCTGTCGATCGACGCGCTGCGCCATGCGCGCGACGGCAGGCTCGGAGAATCGGGCCTTGCGGCGCTGAGCCTCGCCATGGAGGAATGCCGGCAGGCGATCGCCGAGCGCCGGGCAAGGCTCTCCAATGCCCGTTCACCCTATCCGGAAATTGCCTTGGCCGGGCCGCCGGCCCGCCTTGCCGTCGGGCCGCCTCGCTCGTAGCATCGCCCGCGCGGATGGAGATGGGTCTGGAGCATGCGGCTTTCGGATCGAGCCCACGCGCAAGCGCGCGCGGGCTTCGCCGAAAGTCGATGCGGCCGGGCACGGATCGGGGTGACGTCGTTGATAATATCCAGACGGAAGCGAGCTTAGTCCATGCGCGTCATCATCGCCGGCGGCGGCATTGGCGGGCTCGCGGCGGGGCTGATGCTGCAGGCGCGCGGCATTCCCTGCGAGGTGTTCGAGCAGGGCAGCGAGATTCGCGAGCTCGGCGTCGGCATCAATACCTTGCCGCATGCGATCCGGGAGCTCGCCGAGATCGGCCTCCTGGAACGGCTCGATCATGTCGGCATCCGCACGCACGAGCTCACCTATGCGAACCGCTTCGGCCAGGAGATCTGGCGCGAGCCGCGCGGCATCGATGCCGGCTTTCCCTATCCGCAATTCTCCATTCACCGCGGGCGCCTGCAGAAGGTGCTGCATCAGGCGCTGAGAGCCCGCATCGGCGACAGCCATATCCATACGGGCTGCCGGCTGGGAAGCTGGCGCCAGGACGAAGCAGGCGTCACCGCCTGGTTCTTCAACCGCGACGGCTCGCATGTGCACACCGCCGAGGGCGACATCCTGGTCGGCGCGGACGGCATCCATTCCGGCGTGCGCGCAGCGCTCGTCCCGCATGAGGGCCCGCCCGCCTGGAACGGCATCATGCTCTGGCGCGGCGCGCTCGACTGGCCGCAATTCCTCGACGGCCGCTCGATGATCGTGGCGGGCGGCATGAGCGCCAAGCTCGTGCTCTACCCGATCGGGCAGGGCGTGCGCCCCGATACCAGGCTCACCAACTGGGCGGTCGCCGCCAAGACCGGAGAGGGCGGAGTGCCGCCGCGCAAGGAGGATTGGTCGCGGCCGGGCCGGCTCGAGGAGCTGTTGCCGCATGTGCGGAAATTCGCCATTCCGGGCGTCGATGTCGCCCATCTGATTGAGGCGACGGGCGAGTTCTACGAGTATCCGATGTGCGATCGCGATCCCCTGCCGCGCTGGTCGCAGGGGCGGGTGACGCTGCTCGGCGATGCCGCCCATCCGATGTATCCGGTCGGCTCGAACGGCGCGAGCCAGGCGATCCTCGATGCGCGCTGCCTCGCCGATTGGCTCATTCGCGCCGATCATCCGGCCCAGGCGCTTCTCGCCTACGAGCAGGAGCGGGTTCCGATGACGGCCGAGCTCGTGCGCCTCAACCGCAAGGGCGGGCCGGAAGGCGTCATCGATGCCGTCGAGGCCCTGGCGCCCGACGGCTTCCAGCGCATCGAGGACGTGCTCTCATTCGAGCGGCGCAAGGCGATCGTGCGCGGCTATGCCTCGACCGCGGGCTTCGCCAAGGAGCAGGTCCAGGCGGCCGCGCCGGCGCCGGCCAACGCCAACAGGGCGGCCTAGCCGTCGCACCGACATTTCGAACATTTCCACACCGTCATTGCGAGCGCAGCGAAGCAATCCAGGAGCCCGATGACCCGTGACGAGCGGTATCGGCCCGAAGGGACTTCCATGACCGAATTCTGCGGCGACGGCGAGCTCGGCTATCTGCGTAGCCGGACGCGGTTCTCGGCCGAGAAGGGGCTGGGGCTCGACGAGGCCTATCGCCTCGCCCATCTGCCGTTGGTCGCAGCGCAGCATCCGCGCGCCATCGCGCGCCGCGAGGGCTCGGGATACGAGATGGGCCGGCATGAGCGCGTCTTTTCGCTCGTGCTGCCGGTTCCTTGGGAAGCTCTGCGCGGATCGACGGCCTATCGCGAGCTCGAAAGCGAGATCGCAGCGCAGCCCTTCGCCCGCAAGCTCGCCTGGAACATTCTGAAGCAGCGCCGGGACAAGCTGCATATGACGATCTGCGGCCGGCTGGGGACGGGCGACATACCGCCCGTTTTCGAGGCGAAAGCGCTTGGCGAGCTCGCGCGGATCAGCCCAGCCTCGGTCGAGCTGCGCGGCCTGTTCTCCGGCAATGTCAATCTCGGCCGCCTCTATCTGCGCGCCTACCCGCAGCGCCGGGACGGCATCAACATCTTCCGCCATATCCAGAAGCTCCTCGGTCGCCCGGAGACGGATCTCTATGTCGTCGGCCTCCATAACCTCGTCGACGATCTCGACGCGCAAGAGGCTTCGGCCCTCGCGGCGCTGATCGAGCGCTGGTGGGACAGGCCGATCCTGCGTTTCCAAGCCGATTCCTTATGGATTTTGGGCGCGAAGGACGACCTCGTCCTCGATTCGGCGGTCGCCGGGACGGTGAGGTTTGCCTAGCGTCAACGAGGCGCGCTTTGTGCATTTCCGTCATTGGACGCGCGAAACGCCTCCCCGGCGCGGCCAGGACGAGAAGGGGAACGGCTTCCACGTCCACCGCTGTTGTGCTCACGCCCAAAATCGTTCAGAAGACCGCGAGCCGAGATGGCTCATGAGACCATGATGGCCGAGACCCGCAAGAAGCGCTTCCTGCTCTATCTGATCAAGCCGTCGCATTACGACGATGACGGCTACGTCATCCAATGGTTCCGCTCCTCGATCCCGTCGAACTCGCTGGCTTCCCTCTATGGCCTCGCCGTGGATTGCCGCGAGCGCCGTGTCCTCGGCGAGGATGTCGAGCTCGAGATCGAGGCGGTCGACGAGACCAACACCCGCATCAGGCCCGACCGCATCGCGCAGCTGATCAGCGAAAATGGCGGCCTCGGCCTCGTCGGCCTTGTCGGCGTGCAGTCGAACCAGTTCCCGCGCGCCATGGATATCGCGCGCCCTTTGCGCGACTTGGGCATCCAGGTCTGTATCGGCGGCTTTCATGTGTCGGGCTGCATGTCGATGCTGCCGCAGATGCCGGACGACATGAAGGAAGCCCAAAGCCTCGGCATCTCCTTCTTCGCGGGCGAGGCCGAAGGGCGGCTCGACGCGGTGCTGAAGGACGCGGCTTCGGGCCGAATGCAGCCCATCTACAATTTCATGAAGGACCTGCCGGGCCTCGAGGCGGCGATGATGCCGATCCTGCCGGCCGAGAAGATCGCCCGCACGCGCGGCTGGGAGACGAGCTTCGATGCCGGGCGCGGCTGCCCCTTCCAATGCTCATTTTGCACCATCATCAACGTGCAGGGGCGCAAATCGCGCTACCGCACGCCCGACGATGTCGAGGCGATCGTGCGCGCCAATGTGGCGCAGGGCATCAAGAGCTTCTTCATCACCGACGACAATCTCGCCCGCAACCGCAATTGGGAGCCGATCTTCGACCGCCTGATCGAGATGCGCGAGAAGGAGGGCGTCCGCTGCCACTTCATCATCCAGGTCGACACGCTCTGCCACAAGATCCCGAACTTCATCGAGAAATGCCGCAGGGTCGGCGTGAAGCGCGTCTTCATCGGCCTCGAGAACATTAATCCCGACAGCCTGGTCGGCGCCAAGAAGAAGCAGAACCGCATCTCCGAATATCGCGAGATGCTGCTGGCCTGGAAGGCGGCGGGCGCCATCACTTGCGCCGGCTATATCCTCGGCTTCCCCAAGGATACCGTCTCGAGCATCCTGCGCGACATCAAGATCATCC
>JBIOEK010000217.1:0-6853 GCA_044445925.1 Hyphomicrobiales bacterium | reverse complement strand
TGCTGCCGCGAGCGTGCGGTCGGCTTCCTCGCCGCGGTCGAGAAGGTCGAGGGTCCTGGCCTCGAACAGGCGCGCCACGACCTCGCGCCCCGCAAGGTCGTCGGCCGCGTATCTGGCGATCACGGGGCGCATCAGCTCGAGCGCGGCCGAAGGGTTCCTTTCCGCGAGCGCGAATTCGGCCTCCGCCTGCTGCTGCTCGATGCGGCCGAAAGCTTCGGGCTGGGGAGGCGCGAGGTCGCGAGCCTTCGCGAGACATGCTCTCGCCGTGTCGAGATCGTTCTCGCGCGCCGCGATGCGCGCCTCCTCGATCGCTGCGAGATGGCACATGCGCGTGCTCGCGCCCGTGAGGTCGAGCGCCGCCAATGTCGCCTTGGCCTTGGCGAGATCGCCCATGTCGACGAGCACCTTGACCCAATTGATCAGGCCGTTGCGTCGCTCGCCGGGCGAGATGATGTCGATGCCGATCTCCAAGCCGCGGCGCAGCAGCACGTCCGCGTCGCGCAGCCGCCCGATCTCGAGCTCGAGCTTGCCCGCATCGAGCAGCGCGAGCGCGATATTCCTGACCTGCTTGCCTTCCTCGGCGACGACCCGCAGCAGCGCGAAGGCCGCCTCGCGCCCATTGCCGCGCCAGCTATGAACCTGGGCGATCGAGCGCCAGACGCGCGCCACGGCGCTGCGGTCGTCGAGCTCGTAGAATAGCTGGCCGGCTTCGTGCAGGTCGCCCAGCGCCTCTCCGGGAAAGCCCATCCTGTTCATGGCGAGGCCGCGCGCATGCAGGAGCCTGGCGCGCATCGGGGAGTTCTGGGCGCAGATGGGCTCGATCTTGCGCAGCTCGGCGACGACCCCCTCCGCCGGCGCGTTGCGCTCGAGGTCGGCGAAGGCCCGGTCGAGCGCCAGCTCCGCGAGGTTCGGGTCGAGGGTCTGGACCATGACGGTGATGCCCGTTCAATGGGCGATGCCGAGATAGGCGTCGATGACCCCCTGATCCCGCTTCACCTCGTCGGGTATGCCGTCGGCGATCTTGCGGCCATATTCGAGCACGACGACGCGGTCGGACAAGTCCATCACGACGCCCATGTCATGCTCGATCAGCGCGATCGTTGTCCCGTATTGCTTGTTCACGTCGAGGATGAAGCGGCACATATCCTCCTTCTCCTCGATATTCATGCCCGCCATGGGCTCGTCGAGCAGCAGAAGATCGGGCTCCATGGCCAGCGCGCGGGCAAGCTCGACGCGCTTCTGCAGACCATAGGGCAATGTGCCGGCCGGTGCCTTGCGGATCGCCTCGATTTCGAGAAAATCGATGATCTCCTCGACGAAGGCGCGGTGCTCCACCTCTTCCGACATGGCGGGGCCATGGCGCAGCAGCTGCCAGGCAAAGCCTCGTCGCATCTTCAGGTTGCGGCCGACCATGATGTTGTCGAGCGCCGACAGGCCCTGGAACAACGCCACGTTCTGGAAGGTGCGCGCGATGCCTTGGGAGGCGGCCTCGTAAGGGCGCATGCGCGGCCTCGGCTTGCCCTTATAGGTGATGCGGCCTTCCTGCGGATGGTAGAAACCGTTGATGCAGTTGAGCATCGAGGTCTTGCCGGCGCCGTTCGGGCCGATGATGGCGCGCACCTCTCCCTTCCGGATGTCGAAGGAGACGTCGCGGATGGCCTTCACGCCACCGAAGGACAAGGAGACGTTCTCGACCGAAAGCAGGATCTCGGCCATCGGGCCCCGCTCGGCGGGCCGGCCTTCGCCGCTCACGCCGCCTTGCCCTGTGCCGGCAAGGGGAGAATGGGCACGTCCCTGATAGCGACGCGTCCGGAGATTTCGCCCCTGCGGCCATCCTCGAAGGTGACCTCGATCGCGATATCGACCTCGTCCGAGCCATCATAGAGGGCCCTGAGGAGGGGGGCGTAGCGTTCCGCGATGAAGCCGCGACGCACTTTCTGCGTGCGGGTCAATTCGCCATCATCGGCCTCGAGCTCCTTGGGCAGGATCAGGAAGCGCGCGATCTGCGCCCGCGCCATCTGCGGATCCTTGGCCAGCATGCGGTTTACCTCGGCGACATGGCCCGCCAGCATGTCGTAGACTTGCTGGTTTGCGGCGAGCTCCTTGTAGGAACCATAGACGACGTTGTTGCGCTCGGCCCAGGCTCCGATCGAATTGAGATCGATGTTGAGCATGCAGGTCACGAAGCCGTAGCCGTCGCCGAAGGCGACCGCTTCCTTGATGTTCGGAAAGAATTTGAGCTTGTTCTCGATGTATTTCGGGGCAAACAACGCCCCGCTCTCGAGGCGCCCGACATCCTTGGCGCGGTCGATGATCTTGAGCTGGCCGTCCGCGTCGAGGAAGCCTGCGTCGCCGGTCTTGACATAGCCGTCCTCGGTCATCGCCTCGGCGGTCTTGTCGGGCAGCTTGTAATAGGACACGAACATGCCCGGCGAACGGAATTGCACCTCGCCCTCTTGCGTGATGCGGATATCGACGCCGGGAGCCGGCGGACCGACCGCGTCCGATTTCACCGCTCCGTCCGCTTGGCAGGTTACGTAGAGGAAAGCCTCGG
The DNA here is from genome assembly GCA_044445925.1 of Hyphomicrobiales bacterium. Lineage (GTDB taxonomy): Bacteria > Pseudomonadota > Alphaproteobacteria > Rhizobiales > Beijerinckiaceae > GAS188. The sequence continues at coordinate 4,299 of JBIOEK010000217.1, read as the reverse complement.
TTTGCCCGTAGAGCTGCTTCAGGTTGAAACCGAGCGAGCGATAGAAGCTGAAGAGCTCGGGTCCGATGGCCTCACCCGCCGTATAGGCGATCCGCACATTGGAGTAGCCGAGCGCGTTCTTCAAAGGGCCATAGACCAGGGCCTCGCCCAGGCGATAGGCGAGGCGGGCCGCGAACGCTACGGGCTTGCCGTCGAGGATTGCCTCTCCATGACGCCTGGCCACGGCCATGAAGGTCTTGAACAGCAGACGTTGCAGGGCGCCCGCGTCCTGCATGCGGATGGTGATTCGGGTCAAGAGATTCTCGAAGACGCGGGGTGGGGCGAAGTAGAAGCTCGGGCCGATCTCGCGCAGATCCTGCTGCACGGTCTCTCCGCTCTCCGGACAGGCGAGGCAGAAGCCCGACACCATCGATTGCGCGAAGTTGAGATAGTGGTCGCCCACCCAGGCGAGCGGCAGGTAGGAGAGGGCCAGGTCCCCGTCCCCGAGCTTGTCGAAGACGACGGTCGAGGCCGCCGCAGCGATGGCGCGGCCCGACGCGATCATCACGCCCTTGGGCCGGCCGGTCGTGCCGGAGGTATAGAGGATCACGGAAATATCGTCGCCCTTGCCGGCGGCGATGCCGGCGTCGATCTCGGACGCGAATCGAGGCTCGGCGGCGAGACGCTGCCGACCCGCCTCGATGGCTTCGAAGATCGGCGTCATGCGTGCGTGGTCGTAGTCGGAAAGACCCCGTGGCTCGTCATAGAGCAGATGGCGCATGCGCGGCAGCTTTTCGGAGATCGAGAGAACCTTGTCGACTTGCTCCTGGTCCTCGGCGACAGCGACGACGCAGCCGGCATCGTCGAGCACATAGCCGAGCTCGTCGGCTATCGAGTCGGCATAGACCGGAACCGGAATTGCGCCCAGCGCTTGCGCCGCGAGGAAGGTCCAATAGAGCCTCGGTCGATTGCTGCCGATGATCGCGACCGCTTCCCCGTGCTTGACGCCTATGAGCGACAGTCCCGCCGCATAGGCACGCATCGTCGCCGAGACATCGGCCCAGCTCCAGCTTTGCCAGAGGCCGAGATGCTTATGGCGCATGGCGATCTTGGGCCCGCGCTCGGCCGCGTGGCGCAGGACGCGCTTGGGGAAGGTATCGAGCCCGTCAGGCGCCGGACGGGCGATCAAATCTCGATCCACATTGCTGACCAGCCGAGCTCCAGCCCTGTCCCAGGGACGGGAGCCAAGCGCGAGGGCGGGACGACCGACGCCTTGCCCGGCCCGACATATCCGGGTCGGGGGCCTCTTTCCCTGCCTTCACGCATGTCGGTCACGCGGGGCAATGTCCACCACCATCTTCGCGGTGGCAAGCATTGCCGCGGAACGAGGGCAATGACGGCGCCGGCGCGAGCCGACGGCATCACTTCGCCGCAATAGAGCTCGTATCGTCGCCAGGCGCCGCCGCCTCTTCCTCGGCGTCGGGGCTCGGATCCACCACTCGGCGGGGTCTTCCGCGCCGCGGGCGGGGCGCCGTGACGGCAGCCTCCGAAGCGGGCGCGGCAAGCTCGACAGGGCTCGCGACGGTCGTCCTGGCCTCCTTAGCCTCGACCGGCTCTACGGGCGCGGTTTCCGCCACGGGCGCGGCTGGGCGAACCGGTGCCGTGATGAAGGAGGGCAGGACCTGCTCCTCGGCGACGACTGGACGCGGGCTGCGCTCGAAGCGGTCGCGATGGGGCCGATCTTGTCCCCGGCTCTCGCTGCCATGCTGGCCCTGGAAGCGCCGCTGCTCGGGGCCGTGCTGGTCGCCCCCGCCCTCGGCCTGGCCGCCGCGCGGCTGCTGCGGACGGGCCTCTCCAGAGAAATCGGCCGAAGACCCGCCTTCGCCGCTCGCGTCGCGTCGATAGGGCTCGCGGCGGGGATTGTCGTTGCGGTTGCCATCGGGCCGGCCGCCGACATTGCGATTACCGTCGTTGCGGTTGCCGTCGGTTCGATTGCCCTCATTCCTGTTCTGGCGGTTCCAGCCATCGCGACTTTCGAAGCGCTGATTGCGGTTCTCAAAGCGTTCGCGAGGAGGCGAGGAGAACATGGGCGGCTGCTCGTCTCCCGCGAGGGGCGCATTGCCGCTCGCAGAGCGCGGCGCCTGATGCGGCTGGCCGTTGAATCCGCCATTCGGGGGGGAGCCGGCATATTGCTGCGTGCCGAAGCTCTCCGCATCGCCCTCTTCGCCTTCGCCCTCGCCCTCGTCCTCCGTTCCACCATCGGCACGCGGGCGATAGCCGTATTGCCCCTGCATCTGCTCCTGCGCGGCGGCGATGATGCGCAAATAATGCTCGGCATATTGGAAATAGCTTTCGGCGGTGACCGGGTCGCCGCTGCTCTGGGCGTCGCGAGCCAGCTGCAGATAGCGATCCGCGATGTGCTGGGCCGTGCCGCGGACCTTCACATCGGGCCCGTTCGACTCGTAGGAGCGCGCCAACGGATTGGGGCCGCGCCGATTGCGACCCCGCATGCGCTTGTTTGATCCTGGTCTCATCCAGCCTGTCTCCAATTGCCAGCCATCACGTCGCTTCCGGGCATCGACTGGGCGCGACGCCATCGCGCTCGCCGATATCCGTCAGGGTCGACACGCCCCGCGGGACCGGTCCCTGCTCCGTCGGCAAGGGATCGGCTGCCGCCCATTTCTGTCTGCCGTCGCGGAACTGCGCCCCGCCGCACGCCGTATTCAGCGAACGAAATCCATGCGTGCGATCCGTGCCCGTGCGATCCGTGTCAATGGGTGGGTCATTCGATGCGCTCGCAAATGAACGAACCCGATTCCGCTTGCTTGCCAAAGCTGCCTTAGTGAGGGACTGACCGATCGAAGCGGCAGTTCCCACCGATGGATCAACGCCAATCAGCGGCGCCCAACCACAATTCCATCTGCCGATATCGCCCTACCGCGCCCTAGCCCGAATTGCGTTGGCAATACCCCGTGACGATCTATTCGGGAGTGTCTCTTAACCGTTTTGCACGCGGACTCCAAGCGAAATTCGCAAAGCCTGCCTGACAATCGGTGCGGACCTGGCCCGGTCGCAGCACCGCCAACAGAATTTGGGAGAGGGCGCCACGAATTCAACCGACAGGCCGGGTTGCCGTCGAGCAGGCGCCCGATCCGGCCGCCCGGTCCTGTCTCCGGCCCGCCGGTCGGCTCAGGATTTCAGCATTTCCATCGCCTGATCGAGGCTTTGCCGCATGCGATCGAAAGATACGGAGAGCGAGGAAACTTCGTCCTTGCCCGGCTTGATATAGGTCTCGACATTGCTTTCGCCGAGGCTGACCGCATCGGCCATTCTCGATACCCGCTTGATTGGGGCGATCACCAGATAGTGCAGCAGGACGTTCAAGGAAAGGACGATCACGGCGAGAACTCCGAGCGCCACCTCCAGGAAGGCCCGGTAGCCGTTGCGCGCCAGCCGCAACGGCTCCGTTATCGGAATCGAGAGGATCTGGGCGCCGACCGTCTCATTCATCTTCCAGCCGAACCCGTTCACCAGACCATAGACCCGCGTCATCGACGCGGGCGCGGCCGAAGGCGAGCTGTGGCAGCTCAAGCAAGCTGAATCGCGCACCACGAGCGGGCGCGCCAAATAAACGGTCGGACCATTCGGCGTGTCGCGGTCGATCACTTTCTCGGTGGCCGAACCGTTGCGAAAGCCCTCGATGATGTCGGCTTCCCAGTCCTGCGCGCGGTCGGCCAGATTGGTCGGGTTGAGGGCGGGCTCGCGATAGGAGTAGCCGGCGAAGGCCGCTTGGATCGCCTTGAAGTTCTTTTGCGCCGCATAGGAGGGAACGGTTTGCGGCACGAAGTTCCCCTCATGCTCCGGCGTAATCAGAGGTTCGATCTCGGTGGAGGTGTAGGTGCGGATCGCATTGGCCGCGGCCATCATGATCCGGGCATTCTGGAGCACCTCTTCTCGCGCATTGCCGATCAACACGGGGTCGAGCAAAGCGGCCGCGACGACGAAGCCGATCGCGCAGGCCGCGAGCATCGCCAAATTGAATTTCAGCCTCAGGCCCATCGGACGAGCTCCTCAGCGACGCGCGAATCGCGGCGGCACCGGCGAGCGCGTCCCCGCCGCATGCCATGTTGCAAGGCCCTTTTGGGGCGCTCAAGCCGTGACGCAAGTGCAACCTATGCCTATATGACACATGCCGCGCTCACTGGCGTCGAATGGCAAATGGCCTATACGCGCGGACAAGGTTGGGCAGGCCGCGCGTTCGGCCTGAATTGGGCTTGAGGTCGGAGTGGGTCGTCGGCGAATGGGCAAGCACGACATATT
>JBIOEK010000216.1:0-6855 GCA_044445925.1 Hyphomicrobiales bacterium | reverse complement strand
TCGCCGGCCTGGAGCGGCCTTCGTCCGGTCGAATAATCCTTCGCGGTCAGGTGGTCTTTCAGGCCTCTCCGAAGATTTCGGTGCCTGTCGAGAAGCGGCGCATCTCGATGGTGTTCCAGTCCTACGCGATCTGGCCGCACATGACCGTCTTTCAAAATGTCAGCCTGCCCTTGCGGGCCTCGCATGTGCGCGGGAAAGACATCTCCAGGCGGGTCGGCGATGCCTTGAAGATGGTCGGCCTCGATGCGCTGGCCGACCGCAGCGCCACCCAACTATCCGGTGGTCAGCAACAGCGTGTGGCGCTCGCCCGCTGCATCGTGTCGGATAGCGAGTTCATCCTCATGGACGAGCCCTTGAGCAATCTCGACGCGGGGCTGCGCATTGCCATGCGGACCGAAATCCGCGAGCTGCAGCGCCGTCTCGACCGCACCATCCTGTTCGTCACCCATGATCAGGAGGAGGCGATGTCGATCGCCGACACGATCTTTCTGTTCCGCGACGGGCGCATCCTGCAACGCGGCCGACCCGAGGCCGTCTACGAAGAGCCGCAAAGCCGCTATGTCGCCGAGTTCCTGGGCAAGGCCAATATCCTGTCGGAGTTCGATTGGAGCGGTGGAGCGCAAGGCCAACCCAAGGTGCGTCTCAAGGGAGGCGGCGAACTCGTCCTGCCCGCCGGCATGACCTTTTTGCCGGGGCGCCGATTGTGCATCAGGCCGGAAAAATGGCGAATGGCGGCGCCCGATGCCGGGGGCGGCCTCCAGGGCGAGATCGCTCAGCGCAGCTATGTCGGAGACCGTTGCGAATGCCGGGTGAGGACGGCGGCGGGCGATATCTCCGTCGTCGAATTGAGTGGACGCAGCCGCAAGATCGGTGATCGCGTCGCCTTGCAGGTCGATCCCTGCGACATCAAGCTCGTCGCGGAGGATTGACCCTTGCCGAGCGCAGCATCCGGCTCGCGGCTCGATCCGTCGGCAGTGCTGTGGCTGGCCTTGCTGGCGGTCCTCGTCCTGGCGCTCGTCGTCTCGCCGCTCGCCGCTATCCTCTATCGCGCTTTCGTCGACGTGCGGGCAGGCTCGACGGTCCTGACCGGCGCCAACTTCGTCAGGGTGCTGTCCGACTCGATCTATTGGAGCGCCTTGCTCAACACGCTGATCGTATCTTGTGCTGCCGCCCTGATCGCGACCGTGTTCGGCAGCAGCCTCGCCTGGATGCTGGTGCGAACCAATACACTCTGCCGGACCGTCCTCGAGCGCGTCTGCGAGATGCCGATCTTCGTTCCGCCGTTCGTCGGCGCGGTCGCTTGGGCCTTGCTGTTCGCACCGCGCATAGGCGTATTCAATCGCATCCTCGCCCAGCTCGGCATGGGCTTTCAGCTCGACGTCTACAGCTTGACGGGAATGGCTTGCGTCATCGGCATCTATCTTGCCCCCTATGCGATGCTGATCGTCGCATCTGCCCTGCGAGGCATGGATCCGAGCCTCGAAGAAGCCGCGCGCGTCTGCGGGCTCGGCACGGGCGCGGCGGTCTTGCGCGTGACCTTGCCGCTCCTCGCCCCGGCTCTCACTTCGAGTCTCGTGCTGTCGTTCACCATCGCGATCGGCCTGTTCGGCACGCCCATCGTGCTCGGATGGTCCCGCCAAATCCTCTTGCTGACGTCGCGGATCTGGATCAGCGCCCAGACCGTGCCGCCCGACTACGGGGCCATGGCGGTGCTGTCGTTCTACCTGATCGCCATATCGACGATCGCCATCGGCCTGCAGCGGGCGGTGCTCGCGGGGCGCTCCTTCACGACGATCACCGGCAAGGGATTTCGCCCGAGATTGATCGACCTCGGACCGTGGCGCTGGGCGACATTCGCCATGACCGCGCTCTACATCGTTCTCACCATCCTCGCGCCGGTCGCGGTGCTCCTCGCTGCGGCGCTGTCCAGCTACACCTGGTCGAACCAATACAGCCTCGACAATCTCGTGCAGTCTTTGTCGTCGGACGATGTCTGGTCCACGATGCGCAACAGCGTCTTGATCTCGCTGTTCTCCGCAACGGTCGCGACGGCCATCGGCCTGGGTATCGCCTGGCTGGTCGTGAGGACACGCATCGCCGCCCGCGAGGTGATCGAATACCTCGTGCTGCTGCCGATCTCCATACCCGGCATCGCCTTCGGCGTCGGGGTGATGCTGGTGTGGATTAGGGCTCCCGTCCCCGTCTACGGCACGGCGCTCATCATCGTGCTGGCTTTCGTCGGACGCTTTACCGCTTACGCGGTGAGGTCGATCTCGGCGAGCCTGATCCAGGTGCACCCCGAGCTCGAGGAAAGCGCCAGGGTATTCGGCCTGGGACCGGTGCGGGCCTTCATGCATGTGACCCTGCCGCTCATCGTCCCGAGCATCGTCGCCGGCTGGCTGCTGCTCTTCAGCTTCTACATGACCGAGCTCTCGATGGTGGTTCTGCTCTACTCGGCCGGATCGCGAACCTTCTCGGTTCTGTCGTTCGAGGTTTGGAATGTCGGTGACTTCTCGCGGCTGGCGGCATTTTCCCTGCTGCAGCTGCTCATCGGGCTTTTGCTCACCTCTATCATCAGGGCTTTCTTCAGGGACAGAATAGTCCAGTAAATCGTGGATGAATCCAGGTACGCAAGTAACCTCAACCCTCGCATCGAAGGAGAAGCATGATGGCCAAGAACCCCCTGGGTGAGACCTTGAAGGCAGGACGCACCGCGATCGGTGTGTGGGCCAATGATCCGGAGACCGTGGAGCTCTGCGCCTTCCTCGGCTTCGACTGGATCATGATCGACATGATGTTCACCGGCATGGACTTCCGCGACGTGCAGAACATGATCAGGACCTGCCAGGGCGCCGGCATCACGCCCGTCGTGCGCATGCAGACCAACCCCTGGCAAGGCTATGACGCCCGGATCGCGGTCGATCTGTCGCGCATACAGGGGATCGGCGCTGAATATGTCCTGATTTCCCATTCCGGTCTGCGGGAGATCGAGGAGGCCCTGGAGGTCGCCAAGGATTGGCACCGGCGGGCGCTCTGGGTTCACCCCTTCAAGAGCCGCGAATGGGACCAGCGCGTCGACGAGATGGCGCAGGCGACCTACGTCATCCCGCACGCCGAGAGCCAGGGGTCGATCGACGATTTCGACCGCATTCTCGACCTGCCCGATCTCAAGATGTTCTTCTTCGCCATGACTGATCTGAGCAAGGTCATCACTGGTGCGAAGAAGCCCGACTTCACCAATCCCGATCTGTGGCGGATGGTCGACAAGGCCGTGAAGAAGGGACGGGAAAGAGGCATCATCATCGGCGCCAATACGAGCTACGCCTATACGCTGCGCGAGATGAGGGAGCGGGTGAAGCGCCTTCACGACGCAGGGGTCCGCTTCATCATGATACAGGGCGCGCAGTTTCTGTTCCAGGTCGCGATGATGGAGTTTCTGCCGGGCGTCAGGGAGGACCTCGGGTTGAAGTGACCTCAAGCGACCTCGCAGATGTCGAGGATCGTCAGGAGATAGATCTTGATCATGTCGAGATAATCGACGATGTCGACGCGCTCATCGGGCATGGTGTTGTAGCGCCCGCCCGGGCCGCAGACGATGCCTTCCATCCCGGCCTTGCGATAGAGATGGGCGGCGTCCGTCCCGTAAAAGCCGGGTGGGGTGACGGCGCCCGTCGGCTGTTCGGTGCCGCGCACCTTGCTGTAGGCTGCGTTGACGGCCTTGACGATGCGGCTGTCCCGCGCCACCTCGAATGAGGGCATCGCCGGCCGTCCGAGCTTGTGCTCGGGCGTCAAGGTCGCCACGAGCCCCGGAAAGCGCTTTTCGAGCCTGTCGAGCTCGGCGCGCAGATCCGCGAGCGCCCCCTCTTCGGTCTGGCCTGGGGCATAGCGGCCCGAACCCTTTATGCGCGCGAAATCGGAGACCTGCGGGGGGCGCCATTCATGCAGCTCCTTGCCGAGCGCGCCATGCACCACCCCGACATGGACGCGGTTGATGCCTTCATGCTCGGGGGAGGGGGCGCCGGAGAACTTCATGGCGTCGAGGCGCGGGATCAGGTCGCAGGCCGCCGCAATGGCGTCGACGCCGTCCTCGCGCTTCGACATATGCCGCGTCACGCCGACGAGCTCGATGACGAAGGTGAAGGCGGCCGCATGCATGGTGAGCGCGGCGAGATCGGTCGGCTCGGAATTCACGAAATAATCGGCCCGCAGGCCCTTGTCGATGAAGGCGAGCGTGCCGACCCCGCCTTGCAGCTCGCCGACCACGAAGGTGAGGATCACGTCGCCCTTCAGCCTCACTCCGGCTTCGATCAGGGTGCGCAGCGCGCAGAAATAGGCGGCGTCCCCCGCCTTCATGTTCGACACGCCGATGCCGTAGATGAACTTCTCGTCGACCTTGCCGCCCCAAGGATCGACGGTCCAGCCTTCGGTTGCGGGGTTGGTGTCGAGATGGCCGTTGAAGAGGAGGCTCTTGCCGCCACCCGCGCCGCGCCAGCGGCCGATGGCGTTGACGCGCTCGCCCTCGACCGGCATGAGCTCGGTCTCGAGGCCGAGCTTGCGCAGCTCTTCCGCCATGAACAGGGCGAGCTTGCGCTCGCCTTCGGTCTGGCTGTAGCTCTTGTGACGCGCCATGCGGCTCAGGAAATCGAGGCAGGACTTCGCGTCGATCCTCGCTAGCAGCTCATCCTTGGTCATGGGTGTTTCCTTCTTCTCCGACGGGTGTAGGGCACGCCGCGATCAATTCGCGCGTGTAGGGGTGGGCGCTCTCGCCGTCGACGGCGTCGGCATCCAGGAGATCGACGAGCTCGCCGCGCCGCATCACGGCGATCCGGTGCGCGATCTGGCGCACGAGGTTGAGATCGTGGGTGATGAAGGCGTAGGCCGTGCCGTGCCGCGCCCGCAGCGCCAGCAGGAGCTCGATCACCGAGGCCTGCACCGACACGTCGAGCGAGGCCGTGACCTCGTCGCAGATGACGAGCTCGGGTTTTGCCGCGAAGGCGCGCGCGATGGCGACGCGCTGCTTCTCTCCCCCCGAGAGCTGGTGCGGGTAGCGCCCCGCATAGTCGGCAGGCAGGCGCACCTCCTCGAGAAGGCGCGGGATATCGGACAGCTCGCCGCCGAAGAGTCCGAGCGGCCGCGCCAAGATGTCGCTGATGCGGTGGCGCGGATTGAGCGAGGCGTCGGGATGCTGGAAGACGATCTGCACGGCGCGGCGATAGGGCTTGTCCATGTCGGCTTGCGATTTGACGCGCACTTCCTTCAGGCGGATCTCGCCCTCGAAGCGGGCAAGCCCGGTCATGGCCCGGGCGAGCGTCGATTTCCCCGACCCCGATTCCCCCACGATGCCGAGGATCTCGGCCTGGCGCAGATTGAGGCTCACATTGTTCGCCGCGAGCGTGGCACGGCGCCGCCACAGCAGGGGCCTGGCGTAGCTGACGCTGACATTGCGCAGATCCATCAGCCTCGTTGCGCCGGGCGGGTCGGCGACGAGCCGCCGCCAGGGCCTCGGCACGGCGTCGACGAGCGCGCGCGTATAGGCGTGCTTCGGCGCGGCGAAAACCTTGTCGGCTGGCTCCGTCTCCACGATCCGGCCCGAACGGATGACCGCCACCCGGTCAGCGACGCGCGAGACGAGCGCGAGGTCGTGCGAGATGTAGAGGCCAGCGACCCCGGTCTCGGCGCGCAGGCGGCGGAAGAGGTCGAGGATGCGCGCCCCCGTGATGACGTCGAGCGCGGTCGTCGGCTCGTCGAAGATGATGAGCTCCGGCCGGCAGGCGAAGGCCGTGGCGATGACGACGCGCTGCTTCTCCCCGCCGGAGACCTCGTGCGGGTAGCGGCGCATGATGATCTCGGGATTTTGCAGCTCGACACGGCGCAGAAGCTCGATGCCTTCCATGAAGGCCGCCTCCGGCGTCAGGCCGCGATGTCGGGTGAGCACCTCGGTGAGCTGCCGGCCGAGCGACAAAGTCGGGTTGAGCGAGGAAGCGGGGTCCTGGAACACCATGCTGATGCGCCGGCCGCGGAGCGCGGAGAGCTTTCCCGCCTCCATGCCGATCAAATCCTCGCCGAGGAACGAGATCGCACCCGAGCGCTCGCGCGCATTGCCGGGAAGGTCGCGCATGATGGCGAAGGCGAGGGTCGACTTGCCGGAGCCCGATTCGCCGACGAGGCCGAGCACCTCTCCGGGCGCGATCTCGAGCGACACCTCGTCGAGCACGCGCACGGGCCCCTTCGCCGTGAGGTAGTCGAGCGTGTAGCCGGAAACGGAGAGGAGCTCGCTCATCGCTCGTCTCTTGGGTTCATGGCATCGCGCAGGCCGTCGCCCAGAAGGTTGAAGCCGATCGCGGTGAGGGCGATGGCGGCACCTGGCGCCACGATCATCCACGGCGCCTGATGCAGGAAACGGCGCGCTTCCGAGACCATCAGCCCCCATTCGGAGGCTGGCGGCTGGGCGCCGAGGCCGAGGAAGCTCAAGGTCGCGAACAGCATGACCGCGAAGGCGACGCGGATCGTCGTCTCGATCACCACGGGAGCGGCGACATTGGGGAGCATTTCGCCGAGCACGATCCACGAGACCCTCTCGCCTCGGGCGATCGCGGCGCTGACGTAATCCTGCCTGCGCACTGTCAGCGCCACGCTGCGCGTCACGCGCGCCATGCCCGGCGCGAAGGCGACGGCGATGGCGAGCATGGCGTTGAAGCTGCCTTTGCCGAGCGTGTTGGCCACCAGCAAGGCGAGCAGAAGGCCGGGGATCGCCATGATGGCGTCGACGGTGCGCATGATGGCTTCGTCCCAGCTTCCGCCGAGATAGGCCGAGAACGTGCCGATCACCGCGCCGGTGAGCGTGCCGATCAGCGT
>JBIOEK010000215.1:0-6864 GCA_044445925.1 Hyphomicrobiales bacterium | reverse complement strand
CGCGATGGACGCTTCCAATCTCCTCAAGCCCGCGCTTGCGCAAGGGACTCTGCGCTGCATCGGCTCAACGACCTACAAGGAATATCGGCAATATTTCGAGAAGGACCGCGCCCTCGTGCGCCGCTTCCAGAAGATCGACGTGAACGAGCCCTCGGTCCCCGACACGATCGAGATCCTGCGCGGCCTCAAGCCCTATTTCGAGGAGTTCCACAAGCTGCGCTACACCAATGACGCGGTGAAGGCGGCCGTCGAGCTGTCGGCGAAATACATTCACGACCGCAAGCTCCCCGACAAGGCGATCGACGTGATCGACGAGACGGGCGCCTCGCAAATGCTGGTCGCCGAGAGCCGGCGCAAGAAGACCATCGGCGTCAAGGAGATCGAAGCGACCATCGCCACCATGGCGCGCATACCGCCGAAAACCGTCTCGAAGGATGACGCCGAGGTGCTGCGCAACCTGACCGAGACGCTCGAGCGTGTCGTCTATGGCCAGGACGCTGCCATCAAGGCGCTTTCCTCCTCGATCAAGCTCGCCCGCGCCGGCCTGCGCGACCCTGAAAAGCCGATCGGCGCCTATCTCTTCGCCGGACCGACCGGTGTCGGCAAGACCGAGGTCGCGCGTCAGCTCGCGGCGAGCCTGGGCGTCGAGCTGATCCGCTTCGACATGTCCGAATATATGGAGCGCCACACCGTCTCGCGTCTGATCGGCGCACCGCCAGGCTATGTCGGCTTCGACCAGGGCGGCCTGCTCACCGACGGCGTCGACCAGCACCCCCATTGCGTGTTGCTGCTGGACGAGATCGAGAAGGCCCACCCCGATCTCTTCAACATCCTCTTGCAGATCATGGATCACGGCAAGCTCACCGACCATAACGGCAAGCAGATCGATTTCCGCAACGTGATCTTGATCATGACCACGAATGCGGGCGCGGCCGACCTCGCCAAGCAGGCCTTCGGCTTCACGCGCACCAAGCGCGAGGGCGATGATCACGAGGCGATCAACCGCCTGTTCGCCCCGGAGTTCCGCAACCGGCTGGACGCCGTCATCTCCTTCAGCCATTTGCCGAAGGAGGTCGTCGCCAAGGTGGTGGACAAATTCGTGCTGCAGCTCGAGGCGCAATTGGCCGACCGCAACGTCACCATCGAGCTCTCGGACGAAGCGCGTTCCTGGCTCGTCGAGCACGGCTATGACGAGACGATGGGCGCAAGGCCCATGGCGCGCCTCATCCAATCGACTATCAAGACCCCCCTCGCCGATGAGGTGCTGTTCGGCAAGCTCAAGGGCGGCGGGGCCGTGCGCGTCGTCGTCGTCAAGGATGATGAAGCCACGAAGGGCGGCAAGGCGCAGGAGAATCTCGGCTTCGAGTTCCCCGAGGGGCCCGTGGCGCCAAAGCCCGAGAAGGAGATCGAGCAGGCGGCGAAGCGCGCCAAGCGCAGGCCGCGCGGGTCGGGCGCAGGCCGCGCCTCCCCTCCCCGCAGGCGCGGCAAGCCGAAGGGGTTCTTCGGCGGTCCGGATGATAGCGAGGTCGATGAATTGATCAGACCCGTCGTGCGCACCGTGCCGAAGGTGCCACTGGCTAAGGAGTGAGCGGCCTGTATGCCCTAAGGGCAGCGGCTCGACCCGCTCGCGTCCGACGAGCGCGCCAATACTACAAGGGTATGTTGTCGTGCTTCTTGCGCGGCCGCTCCACTTGCTTCGAGCGCAGCATGGCGAGGGCGCGGACGATGCGGCGGCGCGTCGAATGCGGCATGATCACCTCGTCGATATAGCCGCGCTCGGCCGCGACGAAGGGTGACAGAAAGCGCTCCTCGTATTCCCTGGTGCGCGCCGCGATCTTGTCGGGATCGCCGATATCGGAGCGGAAGATGATCTCGACCGCCCCTTTTGCCCCCATCACGGCGATCTGAGCCGTTGGCCAGGCATAGTTGATATCGGCCCCGATATGCTTCGAGGCCATCACGTCGTAAGCGCCGCCGAAGGCCTTGCGGGTGATCACGGTGACGAGCGGCACCGTCGCCTGCGAATAGGCGAAGAGCAGCTTCGCCCCATGCTTGATGAGGCCGCCATATTCCTGCGCCGTGCCGGGAAGGAAGCCCGGCACATCGACGAAGGTCACGATCGGAATCTCGAACGCATCGCAGAATCGCACGAACCTTGCCGCCTTGCGCGAAGCATCCGCGTCGAGCACTCCGGCAAGCACCGCCGGCTGGTTGGCGACGAAGCCCGTGGCGCGCCCGGCCATTCGGCCGAAGCCGGTGACGATATTTCTGGCGAAGGCCTCCTGGACTTCGAAGAAATCGCCTTCATCGGCAACCTTCAGAATCAACTCTTTGATGTCGTAAGGCTTGTTCGGGTTGTCCGGCACCAGCGTGTCGAGCGCCGGCTCGGCCCTTTCGGCAGGATCCTCGGTCGGCCATTCCGGCGGCCCGGCGGTGTTGTTGGCCGGCAGGAAGTCCAGAAGTCGCCTGACCTGCAAGATCGCCTCGACATCGTTGTCATAGGCGCCATCCGCGATCGAGGATTTGGTGGTGTGCACCTTGGCCCCGCCGAGCTCCTCCGCGGTGACCACCTCATTGGTCACCGTCTTCACGACGTCTGGGCCCGTAACGAACATGTAGCTCGTGTCGCGCACCATGAAGATGAAGTCCGTCATGGCAGGCGAATAGACGTCGCCTCCGGCGCACGGGCCCATGATCACCGAGATCTGCGGAATGACGCCGGAGGCAATCACGTTGCGCTTGAAGACCTCCGCGTAGCCACCGAGAGAAGCTACGCCTTCCTGGATGCGCGCACCGCCCGAATCATAGAGCCCGATGATCGGCGCCCGCATCTTCAGCGCCATGTCCTGGACCTTCACGATCTTGCCGGCATGGGCCTCGGAGAGCGAGCCGCCGAACACGGTGAAATCCTTGGCGAAGACGAAGACCTTGCGGCCGTTGACCGTGCCCCAACCGGTCACGACGCCGTCCCCTGGGAACTTGGTCTTCTCCATGCCGAAATCGGCGCAGCGATGCTCGACGAACATGTCGAACTCCTCGAAGCTGTTCTGATCGAGGAGAAGCTCGATGCGCTCGCGGGCGGTGAGCTTGCCGCGCGCGTGCTGCGCGACGATGCGTTTCTTGCCGCCGCCGAGCCGCGCCTCGGCGCGGCGAGCTTCGAGCTTGTCGAGGACAGGTTTCATGGAAGGCAGTTTTCATGAACTCGGTCGCCGGAACAAGCGATATTGTGGAAGCTCTTGACTTCGGGACGGCGATCCACCATCGAGGAAAGCCTGACGGTCGCGATGTTGCGCGGCCTCGATCTTATCCAGCGGGCCTGCCCCCTTAACCGGCGAGCGGCTTGCGCCTCCGACAGGTAGCACCATGGCGAAATCCATCACGGCCAAGATCAAGCTCGTCTCGACCGCCGACACCGGCTATTTCTACGTGACCAAGAAGAACACCCGCACCATGACCGAGAAGATGTCGGTCAAGAAATATGATCCCGTGGCACGCAAGCACGTCGAGTTCAAGGAAGCCAAGATCAAGTAACGCCGCCCGGCGCCCGCTTTCTCGCACATCACATGGCCGGGCTCGTCCCGGCCATTGTCGTTCTAGGCGGCGTCGAGGACGACGCGGTTTCGCCCTTCATTCTTGGCGCGATACAGCGCTTCGTCAGCCCGCTTGAAGAGATCGGCGTGGCTCTCTTGCACATGGCGCATCACCGCCACTCCAAGCGAGATCGTGACCGTGATGGCGTTTGCGCCGCCGGCAATGGCGAAAGGCTCGCTGTGCACCGATTCGCGGATGCGTTCGGCGACCGCCTGAGCGCCGCTATGGCCGGTGTCCGGCAACACGGCGACCAGCTCCTCGCCGCCGAAGCGCACCAGCAGATCTTGCGTGCGCAGGCATTCACGCGTGCGCCTGGCGAGCTCGCGCAAGACCTCGTCGCCGCAATCATGTCCGTAAGTGTCGTTGATCAGCTTGAAGCGATCGACGTCCATGACCAGAAGCGATAATGGGCGCGACCTGCGGGCGGCGTCCTGGACGAGGTTGCCGACATGCGAATCGAGGAAGCGGCGGTTGTGCAGGCCCGTCAACGGGTCGATGATGGCAAGCTCCATCGATTGCTGCACGGAATTACGCAAACTCGCCGCATAGCGCTGGTTGCGCACCTGCGTGCGCACCCGCGCCAGAAGCTCGTTGCGATCGACAGGCCGCATCAAGAAATCATTCGCGCCGATCTCGAGTCCACGCAGCAAGCGCGCCTTGTCGTCAACTTCGGCGACCATCAGCACGCCGATATTGCGGGTGCGTTCGAGCGAACGGAGCTGAGCGCAAATGCGCAGCCCGTCATGCCCTTCGAGGTTGAGGCTGACGATGGCGATATCGTAATTATGGTCGGCCGCCCGAAAGACCGCATTTTCCGCCGTAGGCTCGATCTCGACCATATGGAAGGCGGACAAGGATTTGAACATGCGCTCGGACACGCTGGCGCGGTCCTCGATCAACAAGATGCGGCCATTGAGGCCGCTTTCGGAAGCCGCAAGGGCGAACGGATCGCCCATGCCCATATCCTTCGAGCGTAAGGCGCGAGCGCGCAGCTCGTCCTGGACGCTCTTCAGGCGCACGAGGCTGCGCACGCGGGCGATGAGCGCGACCTCATCGATCGGCTTCGTGAGGAAATCGTCGGCGCCGGCCTCGAGGCCGGCGACCCGGTCGGCCGGCTGATCGAGCGCGGTCACCATCACCACGGGGATGTGAGCCGTGAGCGGATCGCCCTTGATGCGCCGACAGACCTCGAAGCCATCCATATGCGGCATCATCACATCGAGAAGCACGATGTCGCACTCGCCGGCTTGCACGATGGCAAGCCCGTCCGGCCCGTTCATCGCCGTTTTGACGTCGAAATATTCGGCCGACAGCTTAGCCTCGAGCAGTTTGACGTTGATGGCGATATCATCGACGACAAGGACGCGCGCGCTCATGGCGAATACTCGACTTCCCCGGCACGAAGCGACACAAGCGCCACTCGATCACCCGGCATAGGTCTTCACGGTTTCCAGGAATTTGGCGACCGAGATCGGTTTCGACAGATAGGCTTCGCAGCCCCCTTCGCGAATGCGCTCCTCGTCGCCTTTCATGGCGAAGGCCGTGACGGCGACGATCGGAATCCCGGCGAGTTGGCTGTCATCCTTGAGCCAGCGCGTCACCTCGAGGCCCGACACCTCAGGCAGCTGAATGTCCATCAAGATGAGATCCGGACGGTGCACCCGCGCGAGCTCGACCGCTTCGACGCCGTTCGCGGTCTTCAAGGTCAAGTAGCCATGCGCTTCGAGGAGATCGTTGAAGAGCTTCATATTAAGCTCATTGTCCTCGACGATCAGAACCGTTTTGGCCATAGTGATACCCTGTCCCCTGGAGGGCCATCGCCCTACCCCACCGGCAGGCCTCTTCCCGTCGGTGATCGTCTTAACAAGCCCGCATTGCCGAAGCTGAAAGTGAACAGCAAAAACTTTAGCAAATCGAGTCGGTTACCCTTCACCGAAGCCGGCGAGAGGGCGAGAGCGCTCGCCCTCGACGCCCTTTTGTATCTCGCGGAGGACAAGGATCGGCTCTCCCATTTCCTCGGCGAGACCGGGCTAGACCCTGCCGATCTGCGCAGCGCGGCCCAGGATCCGGCCTTCGCGAGTGCAATGCTCGATTATCTATGTTCCAACGAATCCTTGCTCGTCGCCTTCGCGAGCTCGCACGGGATCGATCCATCCGCCGTGGACGGGGCGCGGCAGCGTCTTGCCCAGCCTCAATCACCCGATTTCTGAGTTGGAGCCGCCGTAGCAAGGGCACTTTGCTCAGGCGTGCCGGAAGCGCAGCATGCGCGAGCTCCGTCGGAGATCAGCAAGGAGCACAGAAAGTGCTTGCAGATCGAGGCATAGCGAAAAACCTCCGAGTGCCTGCTCCTGCGCCCAGCCGCAGGCAGTTTCGTCTGCGAGAGCCGCCGCGCCGTGGTAATCCATCATCGCTCTCTCTTGCCGCTCCCGAAGGGGTCTAAAGCTTTTTCGGTTTAGGCGCTAAGCTCTTCGCGAGACGCAACGCTTTCCCGAAGGAGGCCCGCTCCCACGACGCGATGACCACCACCGCTTCCCCGATCTGCCGCGATTGTCGCACCATATCCAGCGACACGAGAAGTCGTTGTGCACAATGCGGCAGCCCGCGCCTCTTCGCTCACCAGGAATGGGAAACGCTCGCCATCGCCCATGTCGATTGCGACGCCTTCTACGCCACGATCGAAAAGCGTGACGATCCCTCGCTCGCCGCAAAGCCCGTCATCATCGGCGGGGGGCGTCGCGGCGTCGTGTCGACCGCCTGCTATATCGCGCGCATTCATGGCGTGCGTTCCGCGATGCCGATGTTCAAGGCGCTCGCCGCCTGCCCGCATGCCGTCGTCATCAAGCCGAACATGGAAAAATACGTGCGGGTGAGCCGCGAGGTGCGCCGTCTGATGCTCGAGCTGACGCCGCTCGTGGAACCAGTTTCGATCGACGAGGCTTTTCTCGACCTCGCGGGTACCGTGGCGCTGCACGGCGCGCCGCCGGCGCTCACGCTGATGCGCTTCGCCGAGAAGGTCGAGCGCGAGATCGGCGTCACCGTTTCGATCGGCCTCTCCTTCAACAAGTTCCTGGCGAAGATCGCCTCCGACCTCGACAAGCCGCGCGGTTTCTCCGCTATCGGCCAAGGAGAGGCGCTCGACTTCCTAGGCCCCAAACCCGTGACCATCCTGCCGGGGGTCGGCAAGGCGGCCGCGGCGCGCGTGGCGCGCGAAGGCGTGAGCACCAACCATGTTATTCGCAGGGGCGAGCCCCGGCGCAATCTGGCTCTACACGG
>JBIOEK010000214.1:0-6870 GCA_044445925.1 Hyphomicrobiales bacterium | reverse complement strand
GTGCGGGCTCACGACCCAGGCGGTGCGGATGATGGCGTGTCGCTCGTTGGAGCAACGCACCGCCTGCTCGCCGCCCTCCTTGCTCGCGCCATAGACGCCGAGCGGGCCGACCCGATCCTCCTCGACATAGGCTTTGGTCTTGGTTCCCGAAAAGACATAGTCGGTCGAGACATGCACCATTGGGATACCGGCTCTCGCCGTCTGCGCGGCCAGCACGGCGGGCGCGAGCGCGTTCAAGGTCCAGGCCTGCGCGACCTGGCTCTGCGCCTGATCGACCCCCGTGAAGGCTGCCGCGTTGATCACCGCCCCCCAAGGCCGCGAAGCGATGATGCGCGCAATCTGCTTCATGTCCGAAAGATCGAGCTCGTCGCGGCCGGGAAAATCAGCCTCGATGCCCGGCGGCCAGGCGTAGCGCTGCAATTCGAGCCCGACTTGCCCCGTCCCGCCGGTGACCAGGATACGCATTGTGGCTTTCGATGCGACGATGCCGAGGAACCGTCAAGGGTCGAGCGCAAGCAGCGGTCGGCCGTCATACGCAAAAGGGCTCTCGAAGTCACGAAGCAGGGGGAGCGCGCGGTCCTTCTTCGAGAGGATCGCGCCGGAAACCGGCAGCTTCCAGTCGATGCCGATATCGGCATCGTCGAAGCGCAGGCCTCCCTCGCAATCGGGGGCATAGTACTCGGACACCTTGTAGAATACCTGTGTTTCGGCCTCGGTCGTGAGGTAGCCATGGGCAAATCCGACCGGCACGAAAAGCTGGCGCCCATTGGCGGCGCTCAGCTCCGCGCCGACCCATCTTCCATAGGTCGGCGAGCCCTTGCGCAGATCGACCGCAACGTCGAATATCGCCCCGCGCACGCAGCTTATGAGCTTTGCCTGGGCGTGGGGTGGCGCCTGGAAATGCAGGCCCCTGAGCGTTCCGATCGCGTGCGACAGCACGTGATTGTCCTGGACGAAAGCAAGGTCGATGCCCTTTTCGGCGAGGCCGCGGGCGTTGAAGGTCTCGCTGAACCAGCCGCGCTCGTCGCCGTGACGTCTGGGAGTCAGCAACCTCACCTGCGGCATTCGCCTCGCTCCTCATGGAGCGCAAGCCCTTGATCTCGCGGGTCGATGCCGACGATTGGCGACATGCAACAGAAGCGATCCATGGGCGCGCAACGGCGCCGTTCAATCACAGGGGCCGACACCCGTCAAAGCGCTCACGTCTTCGCAGGCTATCCCCTACGTCGCCCGTCGCAATATCCACTATCAGCTTCGCCGGTCGGGCTTGATCGCAGGATGTTGGGGATGCTTGGCCCTCACGGCTTCTCAGGGTCGGAGGGCTCAACCTTCTTGAGCGAGTGGAGAAGCGGCCATCCTGTCATGACCGTACCGCACTGAAGGCACCTTGCGTCATCCTTTTCTCGGATGCGCCCGCCTTCATGTCCAATCTGATAGACCGCGCCGCATTTGGGACACGCAATCTGATCGTCCTTCAGGGGGTCGTTTTGCATCACGGCAATATGGCACGGCTCGCGCGATGCTTCCACCCTTCGTCAAGATGCCATGGTTTCAATCGGAACCAAGACCAGGAAGCGCCGGGGCGGGCCGAAATCCGGACGCTTCGCCTCATTCGTCATTGGAGGCGTCGAGCCGATCGACCGGCAGGCCCGCGATCGCGGCGCTCGACGCCCCGCCGCAGAGGGGCGCCCGGGTCAGCCGCGAAGCTTCTTCATCGACCTCGAAGATGCGCGCCTCGATCGAGGGACCGCGCCGCTCCAGGAGCTCGGCGCGCCAAGCTTCCGCCTTCTGTCGGTCGGCGAACAGGTAGACGGCGCCCGAAATCCGCGATTGCGGATCGCGTACGATCATTTTCCAGATGAATTCAGTGCGCAGGGCGAGATCGCGGGCCTGCGCGAGGCTCGCAGCGCGAACCTTGTCCTCCTCCTCGTCCCAGACGAAGGAGACTTGCAAGACGACGGACATGGATTTTGGCTCCGTGGGCCGATGAACCGCGACGAACATCTCCCTTCAACGCACCATTCTAACGATCTCTCAACCATTTTCGTGCAGGCCGAGTGCGGTGTAGGGATCGGCGCCAGGAGCCCGCGACGGTGCCGTGCCGGCACGTTCGGCGCGGGGCATGCCGCCACGGCTAGCACTCAGCCGTTAATCGGCGGCAATTCGTCCAATACGCTGAAGATTCGCGACATCTTGCGCCATTCCCGGGGGCCGCCAACCCCAGCTGAGCGGGGTACGGCCCGCGATATTCACCAAGGGATCACCTTAGCGCCACATTCGCAGTGCTTTCGAATACGCGCCATGGAAGCCGCGGAGCTGGGGATGAGCTGTGAGGGCCGAAATGAAATTGGCGAAGAGCTCCGTCCGAGCCATCGACCTCGACGATCTCGCGCGGCAATTGCGTGAAGTTGCCGTCTCCAACCTATCCGCGAGCCGAGATCTTGCGGGGCACCAAGGTCTTGCCGGGAACCATGACCCCAAGGGGCCGGGCCGTCCGCGAAGTGACGCTCCGCTTGCCGATCCGCCGAGAAACGCGGCTCGGGACAAGGCTTTGCGCAGCATAGCGGGAGGCCTCGCTCAATCGCCACGGCCCCTTGCCTCTCCAGCAGCCGAGGATGACCGCTTCAGCGCCGAGCTCCGCATCGGAACTGCCCGAGCAGATCTTGCCGCTGCCGATCTCGATGCTTCGATCAAGGAGCTGTTGTCGGCGGATCCCTCCCTGCATGCTGGACCGGCGATGGTGGATGAGGAGGAGGCCGGGGCGGCTTTCGACCAGGATGGGCCCGCAACCGAGCATCTGTCGCCCCGATATCCCGAGGAATGGGAAGGGCACCCCTATGCGGAGGAGGGCGACCTCGCCGATCAGGGCGGAGCCCAATGGGTCGAGGAGGTCGATCAGGATTCCGAGATGCCGGATGCGCCGGCGTCGGCGCCCGCCTCCGCCAGACGGGGTATCCTATCGGCGCGCGCCTTGGCGCTCGCGGCTGCGCTCACGCTGGTCACGATAGGCGTCGGCGCCGCGGTCCTGATGCGCTCCGGCCCGATGAGCTGGATCGGCGGCGGCAACCTCGCGATCAAGGCCGACGAGGCGCAAGCCGTCGCGCCGAAGGCCGAGGTCGCAGGCAACGACCAGAGCCTGGCCCCCACAATCTCCGCAACCGGCGAAGCTTCGAGCAAAGCCGGCGACATCCCTGCGGCGCGCCCCGAGCAACCGGCGGTCGGCGTCGCCGCCTCGGCTCCTGCCGGCCCGGCAATGGCTGCGCCCGAGCCGAGCCCGGCCGCGGCTCAAGACGCTTCGAGCCCCGCCGCCGCTCCCGCGCTTGAGGCGCCTCAGCCAGCCGTGCAGCTCTCCGAGTTCGGCCCCCAGCACAGCGTCTCGAGCCTGCCCATCAACCCCGATGCGAGCTCGGCCAGCGCGCCGAAAGCGGAGCTTGCGCCCCCCGCGAAGCCGATGGGCGCTTCCACGGCCGTGGCTTCCCCGGCCGGGATGGAGAGCGTCACGCCCGCGGCGAAGAAGCAAGCCGACAAGGCGCGCCTGAGGCCTTCCCCGTCCGTCGCCGACGCAAGCGAGGCCGCAAAGCCCGCGAAACCGCTCGCAAGACCGCCCCTGAACGGGAATGAGCAGGTCAGGCCATTGGCGGCACCGCCTCCTCCGGGATCTCCGGCCGAGAGCCTCGCGAGCCTGTTTCGCAACGTCGTCGAGGGCGCCCATGTGGTGCACGCGGGCGATCCCACTCCCGGGCGCAGGACCGACGGGTCGCGTGGCCAGGCCGTCGCAGCGAGCCCTGCCCCGGCCCCGGCTAGAGTCGCGGCTGCGCCGGGGACGACCAGCATCGCCCGAACCCAAGCGGGGGGCGGCTCCTCCGTCTCGATCAAGCTCGCCTCGAGCCTCTCGGAGCGCGATGCGCGCGAGACCTTGTCGCGCTTGCAGAAGCAATTCCCCGGCACGCTCGCCGGCGGCTCGATCTATCGCGAGGATCTAGGCCAAAGAGGCGTGTTCTATCGGGTGAGAGTCGGTCCGCTGCCGCGGCAAAACGCCGAAAAGGTCTGCTCTCAGCTGAGGGCGGGCGGCGCGAGCTGCGGCCTGACGGGAGGCTGATCGGGCCGGCCCGATCGGGGTAAGCTCCGGCGCCAATGACCTCGATCAGCAGCCGGCGACCGGCCTACGCCCGTTGAAGAGGCAAATGGCCGGCCAGCTCCGGCTGAAAGCTCGGAAAGCCGAACCGCTCCTGGCATCGGCCACGGGCCGTGCGCCGGAAGGCCGGCGGCGCGGTTGCGACAAATCGCCCCTCCCGATCGCAAGGGATTCTTAAGGGGCAGGGCCAAGGATCGATCCAAAATCGATGATGACAGGCGTCTCCGAGCCCCGCCATGGACCATTCCCGAGCCGCAGCCATGCGAAGCACCCTCGATATATTCGAGCGTGTGGCGATGGCGTTGTTCTTCGCGAATATGGTCTATCGCCTGCTACCGCACTATGAAAGCTCGGGAAATATTGTCGATATTTTTATCCTTTTCTCGGACGGCGCATCGACATTCTTCGTGCTCGCGCACCGCAGAACGTCCACGCTGTCGCTGAGCGCTTCCGATTGGGGGCTGACCGCCATCGCCACCGCATTACCCACGATGGTGATGCCGACCGCGATCGACCCCCTGGTTCCACTCCTCGTCTGCAATATCCTTCTTGTCCACGGTTTGGTCCTGCAGATTGCGGCCAAGCTCACGCTGCGCCGCAGCTTCGGCTTGGTCCCCGCTAATCGGGGCGTGAAGATCAGCGGGCCGTATCGCCTGCTGCGCCATCCGATGTATGCCGGATACATATTGACGCATCTTGCATTTCTCGGCGCCTATCCGAGCCTGTGGAATCTCGGGATCTATGCGGCCGCCTTCTTGGCGCAATGCGCCAGGATTCTGGCCGAGGAGCGCGTCCTCGGCCGCGACCCGGCCTACCTGGCCTTCATGCAAACCACGCGCTATCGCCTGATCCCCTTCGTCTTCTGAGGCTTGCTACGGACCACATCGCGGTTGGCGTCGCCGAGCGCGATGGCGGCATCGTGATGATGGTTCCGATGCTCTATATCGAGGCGATCGCGAGCTAGGGCCTGTTCACATTTGGGCACCAAAGACTTACGTTTTTCAGCGATTGCGGCGCTGATGGCTTCAGTCGCGGGATAGGCGTGCCGGGCAGGCCTGGGCAATGCGAGCCGCAACCCTATCGCTCTGAAATATATCGGCTTTTCATGGATAAACCGCTCGCTCCGCGGCGATCATCAGGCCCCGGGAATGTTGAGGAATGTTGATTCTCGACATTGAATGCTCCGATTCCGGTAGCCGGCTATCCGATTGGTGTCGGGACGCTGGACGGGCTTCGTCGCAAGTTCTTCGTCGCAAGTTCTTCGTCGCAAGTTCTTCGTCGCAAGTTCTTCGTCGCAAGTGCCTTTGCCCGTGCCGCGCAGATCGGGGCCAACGGGCGAATTAGGGCGGCGCGAAATCGCTGCTGCGCCACCAGCGCAAGCTCGCAGCGCCGGAGCTACAGATTCACTTTTCAAAAAACTGTGCCCCGGCCGTGGGCCGCGGCGCGTGATCTCGAGGGTGCACGATAATCGGGGCGCGATGGGAACACAACAGGAACGAGGGGCTCGAACGTCGCGATTGCATGAGAGCATTCTCAGGCGAGGTTGCGGCTGCCCCGCCGAAACTCGAGGCCATGGCGAGCCATCTCGTGACAGAGACGACGCGACCCCGCCTCATTGCGTGCCCATGAGCTGAACCGCGAGGATATCGGTCGCCGGCCCGACCTGCTGGCGCAGGTCGGCGCGTGTCAACAGGCCGCTGCGCAAATCGTAACCAGCGCTGTATTGGGTAAGGCTCGTGCGCGCCGAGAGAACTGCGAGGTTGTCGAGCCGGCCCATCGCCATGACCTGCACGCCGCTGATCGGATCCTGATCGACGAGCTCTCCCTGCCGATAGCCGGCGAGGTCGTTCGGGCTCATCCACAGCGAGCCGACCGTGCCGGCCGGCACCAGGCGGTCGGCCGCGGTCGCGGGCAATCCCATGAAGCTCGACATGCTCAGGCGCGCCGTAAGGTAGGGCCCGGGATTCGACGAGACGTCGTAGCGTAGCTCGATCGGCGAGGGCGGCATTTGCATGTCGCTGCCGGAAATGACGATGCCGCGCGTGCCCGAATAGGTGAGCGAACGAAGCCCCCTGATGGCGTCGGGATATGTCGATCCCTTGCCCGGCAGGTTCGTCTGTCGCGAGCCGGCGAACTGGCCATAGGTCATGAGGGTGTTGCCGGCGCCCTGCGCCAGCTGGTTGTTGGGGTCGCGAATGAGGACGGGTCCGCTTTGCGCGGTCGAGCTCGAGACGATCGCCAGGCCCGTGTCGAGGTCGAAGGTCGTCTGGCTCCAGCCGCCGCCGCCCTGGACCTGCAGGCGAACGGCGCGATAATTTCGCCCCGCGAGCGCATAGGGCATGTGGAGCACGCGCGATCCGCCGATATCGGTGTCGGTGAGCGCCGCCAATCGGGCCGGCGACACCCAGAAATCGCCTATGCCGTCGGTGCCGGAGGTCAAGCCATTGCTATCGATGAAGCTCGTCGCATTTCCGGCATCGGTGTGGATCAGGAGCTGCGAGAGATTCAACAGGAAGCCCTCGGGCCCTGCGGCCAGCACATCGAGAACCGCAAGGCCGGCGCCGGCAGGCCCCGGCGTGTCGAACTGACCGTAGCGCTGGCCGGTCGCTTGGTTGACCCACTCGCCATTGCTGTCGGGCTCGAGCTGCTGGCTCTCGCCCGGTATCGAAGCCGAGGAGCCGTACCAGGTGAACCGCATGCCCGGCTGCAGGACCCCCGTGGCCGCTGCTGCGGAT
>JBIOEK010000213.1:0-6910 GCA_044445925.1 Hyphomicrobiales bacterium | reverse complement strand
CGTTCAAACATAGCGAAGCCTTCTCGTTCCAGATCGCCACCGACGATCAGCACGAGACCGACCGCTACTGGAACGCCATCGTCGGCAATGGCGGCCAAGAGAGTGCGTGCGGCTGGTGCAAAGACAAGTGGGGCGTCTCCTGGCAAATCACGCCGCGCGTGCTGACCGAGGCGCTGGCGGCCCGCGGCGATGAAGCAAAGCGCGCGTTTGATGCGATGATGGGCATGAAGAAGATCGACGTCGCCGCGATCAAGGCGGCGCGGCGCGGCGCGGCTGCCGAGGGCGATCGGCCGGCCTGTGCCCGCCGAACCGAGGCGCATGAATGGTTGAAAATCGCGGGCCGTTCATGATAATCTGGTCAGCATGACTAGAATTACCAAATCATCACAATCCAAACCGAAGCCGCGCCGGCGCCCGCGCGATCGGCGGCCTGGGCGTTGGCCACTCCAGGACGCCAAAGCCCGTTTCAGCGAGCTCGTGCGGCACGTCCGGAGCGAGGGCCCGCAGCACGTAACCGTGCACGGCCGCGATGAGGTCGTCGTCATCTCGGCCGAGGAGTTTCGTCGTCTCAAAGGCGATCTCACCGGTGACGCCCTGATCGCCGCGATGCAGGCCTCGCCGCATGGCGACATCGACATCGAACCGAGGCGCACGCCTATGCCGGTGCGCGAGGTCGCCTTGTGACGGGATGGCTCCTCGACACGAACATTTTCTCGGAGCTGCGCCGCCCCAAGCCAGAACGCAAGGTGCTTGCCTTCGTGGCGGCGCAACCCCTCGATCTCCTCCATGTCAGTTCCGCGACCATTGCCGAAATCAGGTTTGGGATCGAGCTGGTCGCCGACGCCGGCCGTCGGGCCGAGCTGAACGACTGGCTCGCCCAAAAGGTGCGACCGATGTTCGAGCAGCGTGTGCTCGCGATCACCGAGGACATCATGTTCAAGTGGCGCCTGCTGGTCGAGGATGGCCGAAAGGCCGGCCACACTTTCTCGCAGCCCGATCTCATCATCGCCGCCACGGCGCTTCATCATGGGCTGACCGTCGTGTCGCGCGATGTGAGCGACTACCGAAATGCGCGCGCGCCGGTGTTCAATCCCTGGGAAGATCCGATGCCAGCCGGATCGCGCTGATGGAGGCCGGCATCGAGGCGCGCTACCATCTTTCGCCGAAATATGTTCGCCTTGCGTTCTCATCGAAGATCGAATAGAATGCGCGAGGTTTGGCGAAGCTAGCGCTTGCGTCCGGGCTTCGGTTTTTTGAGGCGTGAATATCGACGAATGGGGCGCCTGGCGCGCGGCTTCGGCGCGCCTGCAGCTCTTGCGTCGGCTTAGCCTTCGGGCAGCTATGCCGCAGCGCAACATGAGCCTCGATTCTACCGGCCCGTCGCGGGTGCCGTGAAACCTGATCCCGCTGCATTTCGCCTGCAAATGCAGCGGCGCCGCGCCGCAGCAAGCTCGTGGTTTCGGCCATGAGCCTCAAGAAAAATCGAGATTGCTTCGTCGGCCGTGGGTGCATGGCGGGATCGCGGTTCCCGGCTCCTCGCAATGACGGGAATGTGCAGCCCCCCTTGATTTCGGGTCAGCCTCTAGCCGAAGGGCCAGTCGCTCACGCCGAGCATATGGCCGATCGTCCCGGCGCTCGCCCAGAGATCGGGGATCACTTGCGCGATGCCGTCGCGGCCGGCGATCAGGCAAAGGGCGAAGACGAGCGCAAGGAGCGCCGCGAACATGATGCGTCCTCGCCAGTGAGGCGAAGCGGCGTCGGATTGCGAGCGGCGTCGGTCGTCCTTGCTCATGCGGCCTATCGACCTCCCATTGTTGGCGGAGCGGCATGATCTTCCTCGAGTGATCATCTCGCTCCAAGTTGTTGCTCTCAATCTCATCTTTTCAAGAGAACCGATAGCCGCCTCTTGGGATCATGCTCCAGAGCGGGAAGCTTCAGGTCAATCTCGGCATTCCAGCACTTCCGTTCCTGCCCATGCCCTTACCCCGAAAACGGGGCGGCCTTTCGCGATCATCTCCTACACCGCCTTGGTCAGCGCGCCGTCGATGATGAGGTTGGTGCCGGAGATGCGGCTTGCCACTGGGCTCGCGAGGAACACGACGCCGGCTGCGACTTCCTGCGCCGTGCCCATGCGTCCGGTCGGGTTCAAGGCCATCGCGGTCTTGTAGAGCTCGGGCATGCCGCGCTCGATGTTCTGCCAGATGCCGCCTTCGAAATAGGTGTTGCCCGGCGACACGGCATTGACGCGAATGCCCTTCGAGATGAGCTGATTGCTCAATCCCTTGGCGTAATGGATCAGCGCCGCCTTGATGGCGCCGTAGGAGCCAGCGGCAAAATCGATCTCGATGCCCGAAACGCTCGAGACGATGGCGATCGAGGCGGATGTCGATTTCTCGAGATAGGGGAGCGCGGCAGCCACCGAATTGACCGTGTGCATCATGTCGGTGCGAAAGGATTTCTCCCAGGTTTCTTGCGTGTTGCCGACGGCGAGCGCGCTGACATTGCAGATGAGCGCATCGATGCCGCCGAGCTCGCCCGCGGCACCTTGGACCCATTGGGCCAAGTTGGCCGGGTCGGCGACATCGATCGCCTTGCCCCAGGCCTTGACGCCCTTCCCGGAGAGCTCCAGCACCGTCTTGCCGACCTCCTCGGCATTGCGCGCGCAGATGGCGACGTTGGCGCCTTCCGCCGCGAAGAGTTCGGCGATCGCCCGGCCGATGCCCTTGCTGCCTCCGGTGACCAACACGTTCTTGCCGCTCAGCCCGAGATCCATCCTTAGCCTCCGCTCATGATGTCGCGGCCTGGTCTTCGCGCGAGACCTCGCCGGCGCGTCGCCTCACATCTTCTTCCGGTTGCCGGCCCCCTCGAAGGCGGCGGCCGCCCGATAGATTGCCGGTTCCTCGTGGTGCTTGGCAAATCAGCATGAGAACCTCCCTGATGCTCAGCGTGGCTACGGCCTCCCAAGCGAGCGCTCTGCGATCGGTCCGCATTCCAACGGGATGCGAACGAAGCTAGAATGGCATCGGTGCGTCAGAGGTTCGAGGATGAATTTTCATCAGAGGGGCGGAGGAGGAGCTGGGCCTTGGGGCAGCCCGCGCGAGCCCGAGCCGCGCTTCGGCCGAAGGCTGCTCGTCCTCGCCGGCATCGTAGCCTTGTGCTTCTTCGCGCTCTTTTACGCCTTCCCGCCCGCTTTCAGGCGGGAGAGCGACGAGATGCTCATGGTGCAATACGGCCTTATCGGCACCGTGATGCTGATGAGCCTTGCCGCTTCGAGGAAGAGCCTCGCGGTCATCGCGGGGCAGCTCGCGATCTGGGCCCTCTTGGCGCTCTTCATCGTTGCCCTCTACGGCTATCGCTACGAGCTTGGCGATGTCGGGCGAAGGGTGATGGCCGAGCTCGTGCCGACGCGCGGGGTGGAGTCGCAAAGTGGTGCGATGACCTTCACGCGCTCCACCGACCAGCAATTCTGGATCGATGCCCTTGTCGATGAGGTGCCCATAAGGTTCCTGGTCGATACCGGCGCGAGCAGCGTGGTGCTCAACCGCGAGGACGCGGCACGGCTCGGCTTCCCCGCCTCGAGCCTGTCGTTCACGCAAGTCTTCGAGACGGCCAATGGCAGGACGCGCGGCGCGCCGGTCAGGCTCAAGGAGATCCGCATCGGCCAGATCCGCTTCAGCGACGTCCAGGCCTCGGTCAATGAGGGCGAGCTTCGCCATTCTCTGCTCGGCATGCATCTCCTGGAACAGCTGAGCAGCATCGAGATCCGGAAGGACCGCCTGATCATCCGCCAATGATCGAGCGCCTCGAGATCGTGACGCCGGCGCCAGAAGGGCTGCTCACATGAGGCATGGCCTGCGAGATCCCGTTGACCCGGCGGTCGTATAGACATATTGGGATATCCATCTACACGAATCCGTATATATCATGGCCTTTCACATCAAAGACGAAGCGACCGATCGCGCCGTTCGCCGATTGGCCCGGATCAAAGGCAAGACGCTCACTCACACGGTCCGCGAAGCGGTCGAGCATGAGTATGAGCGCGAGCGTGCACGGACTCCGCTCATCGAGCGGCTGAAGCCTCTCCAGGAGCGGTTCGCGTCTCTGTCGAGGCCCGGAGGCAGGCCCGCCGACAAGGCGTTTTTCGACGAACTCTCGGGCGATGACTGATGTTTCTCGACGCTTCCGCGATCATCGCTATCCTGGCGGGCGAGAGCGAAGGCACCGCCCTGACCAAGCGGCTCGGCCAAGCGAGCGAGGTCCATACGTCTGCGATCGCCATCTTCGAATCCGCCCTTGGTCTGGCGCGGACCGGAAATATGGACATTGCCGATGCCACGGCCTTGCTCGACAGCTTCCTCGAGGAGGTCGGCGCTGTCATCGTCCCGATCACGGCCGATATCGGCCGAAGCGCCGCCTCGGCCTTCGCTCGCTTCGGCAAGGGGCGTCACGCTGCGAGGCTCAACATGGGCGATTGCTTCGCCTATGCCTGCGCCCGAAGTCTCGAGGTGCCGCTCCTGTTCAAAGGCGGCGATTTTCCGAAGACGGATATCTTGGCCGCTTGATCAAGCAGAGCGGTCGACGCCGCGGACGCAGCCGAGCGGCGTCTTCCGCGATTCCGGTCGATGCCGTCCGGCCTTCCTATTTCACGAACAGGCTCAGCATCTCGAACAGCATCTGCGCCCCCGCATGGGCGGTGTTGGCCGTCGCGTCGTATTGCGGGGCGACCTCGACGAGATCTGCGCCCACGAGATCGAGGCCCCTGAGGCCGCGCAACAGCGCCTGCGCCTCGCGCGTCGTGAGGCCGCCGATCTCCGGCGTGCCGGTGCCGGGAGCAAAGGCCGGATCGAGGCTGTCGATGTCGAAGGACAGATAGGTCGGCCCGTCGCCGACCACCGCCTTGGCGCGCTCGACGACGCCCTCTATTCCGAGCCCGTCGATCTCCTCGGCATGGATGACCGTCATCCCGGACTCGTAGGAGAATTCCCAAAGATATTCGGCCGAGCCCCTGATGCCGATCTGGATGGTGCGAGCGGGATCGAGTGCCCCGTCGAGCACGGCTCGGCGGAAGGGGCCGCCATGATGGAACTTGCAGCCCTCGAACACACCGCCCGTGTCGCAATGGGCGTCGATATGGACCATGCCGACCGGGCCGTGCTTGGAGATCGCCTGGAGCAAAGGCAGCGAGATCGAATGATCGCCGCCGACCGAGACCAGCTTGACGCCGGCATCGACCAGCATGCGGGCGTGGTGGCGGATATCCTCATGCGACTTCGCGAGATCGAAACGGCTGCGGAACGGGATGTCGCCGATATCGGCGACCGCGAGGTCGCGCGTCGGCATGCATTTCAGCACATGGTTATAAGGACCGATGCGCTCGATGGTCCGCACCGCGCGAGGGCCGAAGCGCGCTCCGCTGCGGTTGGTGACGCCGAGATCCATCGGCACGCCGATAAGCGCAACCCGCAAGCCATCGAGATTGGGCGCCTTCCAGTCTATCGGCCGCATCGGCGCATCGAGGAAGGTCGGAATGCCCGCATAGGGGGCGGTGCGCTGCCCGTCGCCGGAGAAGATGCGCTCCGCCACCTTGCGGAACCCGGGGTCGTGCATGACCCCGCCATCGGCCTCGCCATATCTCTTGCGCAACTCGTCGAGCGACAGCTTCGCCATATCGGGTTCCTCTTCTCGCGCCGGCGCGCCTCTCGAGAACGAGCCGCGATGTCGCGATCCGGCTCGGCCTCCAGGCTTTCAATGGGCTAGCGCTCCGCCTGCCCTGCGCGCAAGTCCGGCGAGACGGGACGCGGAACTTGCGAAAGGCGACACTCGCGGGAGGCGAGCCTTGCTCTTTTGCCCCGCATGCCCGCTTATGAGGATAAGCTGCGGCGCATGCACGGCCCCCAAGGACCGGCGCGAGGCACCCGAACGAGCTTTCGTCCCGCATGGTACGGAGGAGCTCGACGGCTTTGGCGACCGGCTCGCTTCTTCCTGGCGAAGAACCTCGTCCTAGAAGAACCTCGTCCTACTTGCCGGAGCTTTCCCCGGTAGAAGATGGCCTGCCGCGGAAGCTCGGTTCCACGGATGATCATGGAGAACCAGAAGATGGGACGAACCGGCCGCGTTCTCGCAGCGATCATCGCCCTGTGGCCCGTGACGCGGTTATCGGCGCAACCGATCGCAACGCCGGTGGTGCCGGTCGTCGACGTCATTCAGGGTGTGACGGTCAGGGATCCCTATCGCTGGCTCGAGGACAGCGCCGACCCCAAGGTCCAGGCCTGGAGCCAGGCGCAGAACGCCCATACGCACCTCTATCTCGATGCGCTTTCGAGCCGTGCCGGCATCAGGACGAAGCTCGCGGCGCTTGTGGACAGCGCCAAGCCCTCATTTTCCCATTTCTTGGCGCGCGGACCGAGCATTTTCTGCCTGCTCAAGGACCCGGCCAAGGAGCAACGCATCCTCGTGGCGCTCGATGCCGCGGGCGATCCCGAAAGCCGCAAGGTGGTGCTCGATCCCAACCTTGCCGACGCGGCGGGCTCGGCGACCATCGACTGGTTCTCGCCCTCTCCCGACGGCAGTCTCGTGGCATTGTCGCTGTCGCGCAATGGCAGCGAGAATGGCACCCTGCATCTCTACGACAAGGCGGGCGGCAAGGAGATCGGCGAGCCCATTCCCGACGTGCAGCACGCGACCGCGTCGGGCAGCCTCGCCTGGGCGGCCGACGGAACGGGCTTCTGGTACACGCGCTACCCGGGCGAGGAGCGGGCGGAGCCCGACAGGACATTCTGGGAGCAGGTCTATTTCCACAAGCTCGGCGGCGACTGGCGCCAGGATCGGCTCGCGCTCGGCACGCAGGACGGCCTGCCCCGCATCGCGGAGATCGTGCTCGACAACGACAATTTCCGCAATTTCGCGACGG
>JBIOEK010000212.1:0-6922 GCA_044445925.1 Hyphomicrobiales bacterium | reverse complement strand
GCTATCTCGCAGCCGGCGTGCCGGGCACGGTGATGGGGCTCGACCGGGCGCTTTCCGAATACGGCACGCTGCCGCGCGCCAAGGTGATGGCGCCGGCGATCGAGCTCGCCCGCGACGGCTATGTGCTGACGCGCGGCGATACCGATGTGCTCGATGTCGGGGCGCTGCGCTTCGCCATGGATCCTGTCTCCTCGAAGATCTTCCTGCGTCCGGACGGCATGCCCTTCCAGCCGGGGGATCGCCATGTCCAGAAGGAACTCGCCGCAACACTCGAGCTCATCTCGCGGCAAGGGCCGGATGCCTTCTACAAAGGGCCGGTCGCGATGGCGATCGAAGCGGCGAGCAAGGCCAATGGCGGCATCCTCGCCGCCAAGGATTTCGCCGCCTACACGGCGACCGAAGGCAAGCCCCTCACCTGCTCCTATCGCGGCTATGTGCTCGTCTCATCGCCACCTCCGAGCTCGGGCGGCACCACGATCTGCGAGATCCTCAATATCCTCGAAGGCTACGACATGAAGGCGCTCGGCTTTCATTCGGCGCGCTCGGTGCATCTGATGGTCGAGGCGATGCGGCACGCCTATCTCGACCGCAACACCTATCTGGGCGATCCCGCCTTCGTGGAGAACCCCGTCGACCGGCTTATCTCAAAAGATTACGCGGCCGCGATCCGCGCCAAGATCAGCCCCGACAAGGCGACGCCCTCGGTCGAGGTGCAGCCGGGCGTCGGGCCGCATGAGAAGGCCGAGACCACCCATTATTCGGTGGTCGACAAGGAGGGCAACGCGGTTTCCGTGACCTTCACGGTCAACGGCCTCTTCGGGGCGAACGTGATCGCGCCGGGGACGGGCTTCTTCCTCAATGACGAGATGGACGATTTCACCATCAAGCCCGGCGTGCCGAACCTCTACGGTCTGGTGCAAGGGACGGCGAACTCGATCCGGCCCGGCAAGCGCCCCCTTTCCTCGATGGCTCCGACCCTCGTGACCAGGGACGGCAAGATCTTCCTGGTGCTCGGCAGCCCCGGCGGCTCGCGCATCATCACGATCACGCTCGAAACGGTGATGAACATCATCGATTACGGCATGGAGCCGCAGGAAGCGGTCGATGCGCCGCGCATCCATCATCAATGGCTGCCGGACCAGGTGTTCTACGAGCCCTTCGCGCTGTCGCCCGACACGCTGAAGCTTCTCGGCGAGATGGGCCACAAGCTCACCGAGCAGACGCCCTGGGGCGCCGCCGAGTTGATCGAGACCGGATCGGTAGCGGCTGCGGCAAGGCAGGCCGCCTCCTCCGGCAATGATGCGGCGCTTTCCGGAAAGGTGCTGCCGGGCTTCCTCTACGGAGCCAACGACGATCGACGGCCGGCCGGCGCGGCGGCGGGGTATTAGAGGGCGAATGGCGAGTGGCGAACGGCGAATAGCGATCGGGAAAGCCTTCTCGCTCGCTTCTCGCCCCGAACGACAGAGGTGATCATTGCCGCTCTTCGAGCCATGGCTTCCCGGTGCACTCAGCTCCTGCCTACATGCGGCTGCCGCAGCGCGGCGATATAGCTCCGGTTCCAGGTCGGCGCGATCAATATCTCGCTGACGCAGGCATGCTTCGGCATTCGCGCGACGAAGAGGATCGTCTCGCCGAGGTCCTCCGCTTGCAGCATCCTGGCGCGATCCTCGGCGCTCACCGGGACCGGTCGCTGATCGAGGATCGGGGTCGCGACCTCTCCTGGGCAAATGGCGCAGGCGCGGATGCCGTTGATGCATTCCTCCATGTTGATCGAAGCATTCATCGCCACGACCGCATGCTTGGCGGCCGTGTAGCCGGGGCCCGAAAGCACGGATACGTGCTTGCCTGCCAGGGACGCGACATTGATGATGAGGCCGTCCCTTCGCACCCGCATGATCGGTAGCGCGGCCACAACACAGTAGAAGGCGCCGTGCAGATTGGCGCCGAGGATATTGTCGATGCGCGCGGGATCGAGCACCGACCAGGAACGCTCAAGGATATTGGTGCCGGCATTGTTGACGAGAATGTCGAGACGACCGAACTCATCCGCTATGCGCCGGGCGACCGCCTCAACGGCGGCTGCGTCGGTTACGTCGAGCGCCGTGGTCGTCGCTTTGCCGCCCGCACGCTGGACCAGCATTGACGTCTCCTCGAGCTGCGCCTTGCGACGACCCGAGAGCACGACGGTCGCGCCGTTGCCGGCGAGCGCGAGCGCAGCTGCGCGGCCGATGCCGCTGCCGGCGCCCGTGATCCAGGCGATCTGACCTTCGATTGACCGCATGGTCTGGCTCCTGTTCGAGGAAATGAGCGGGGAAGCATGTGGTTGTCGGCCGTCGAAGCTTCTCCTGATCAGGCGGGCCGCGGCTTCCCGGCCATTGGAAAAAGCGCCGGTCGAAAGTTGACTTTCAACCTTTTTCTCCGTCCCGGCGATGGCGGTCGACGACCACCAACCTC
The DNA here is from genome assembly GCA_044445925.1 of Hyphomicrobiales bacterium. Lineage (GTDB taxonomy): Bacteria > Pseudomonadota > Alphaproteobacteria > Rhizobiales > Beijerinckiaceae > GAS188. The sequence goes on along the minus strand of JBIOEK010000212.1, from coordinate 4,468 downwards.
ACCGAGCCGCGACGAGCGAACGCGGGTGCAGGCCCGGGAGGGGCGCCCATGGCCATCACCGCATGACGGCACTGTGACAACTAGGTTCCCTGCATAGGCTTGGCGTGTCAACCGCGCGGCAGGTCGGCACGCCCTAGCTCGGTCGACATCAGCGCCATAGCGGGCCGCCGAGCGAGCGCTTCCCGTTACCGCTCGGCGATGACGAGCCATTGCTTGGCAAGCAGCTCCTCGAGGCGTCCGAAGCTCGCCCTGCTCAAGAGGAAGCGCGCATCCGGAAAGGCGAAGGGATGCGCATTGGCGGCGCCGACGAGGCGCAGGCCTCCTGAGGTCGCGAGCTCGATCGCCGTCTCGCGCACGAAGAAGCGCAGATGCGTGCGGTCGAGGAGACCGGCATCGCGATAGCGGAAGTCGCCCTGCGCCGCGAGGCGCCACAGGAATTTCCAGTTGCGGATATTGGGCACGGAGAGGATCAGCCTGCCGCCTGGCTTGAGGAGCGGCGAGAGGCGCCGCACCATCGCCCATGGATCGGCGAGATGCTCGAGCATGTCGAGGCACAAGACGAGATCGAGCGAGGCCCCGGCGATCTCCTTTTCGAAGGGCAGGCTCGTCGCATCGCCCGTCCACACCCGGTCGCAGACACGGCGCGCGACTTCCGCCGATTGGCTGTCGAGCTCGATGCCGCCCGCCCATTCGACCGCCCTCGCCTCCCTGACGAAGCCGACGGTCGCGCCCGTGCCGCAGCCGAGATCGAGAAGACGCGCGACCTTGGCCGGCAGGAAGGGCAGGATCTCGCCGCGCACGGTCGCGAAATAGCGGGCGCTCATGAGAGCCCCTCGCGCCCGAGCGCGCTCCTGCCGCGGAGCCAGGCGAAGGCACCGGCAGCCGAGCCGCCATAGCGTTCCATGCGCACACGGTTGCAGGCGAGCGCCGCCATGCAGAATTTCAGGCCGTTCACGAGCATCACGCGCCAGGTCGCATCCTCGAGATCATGCTTGCGCGCCACATAGCCGGCCGACCAGGCCATGTGCCAGCGCGCCTTGAAGATGCTGCCCGGCCGGCGCGCCGAAGAGCCGCCGCGCAGATGCGTCGCCGACGCGGCGTGCACATGCACGAGCGCGCGCGCCGCCAGGATCACGCGCCGGCAGAGGTCGTCATCCTCGTAGAACAGGAAGATCTTCTCGTCGAAGCCGCCCAACGACAAGACCAGGTCGCGATCGACCAAGAGGCAGGCGCCGGACAGAAAGGGGGCGCAGCAATCGCCCTCGGGCAGGCAGGGCGCGCCGAGCTCGTTCTTGAGATAGGGCGCGAGCAGCGAACGCTTTTGGAAGAATAAGCGCCCGTCGGGCTCGATCAGGCGCGGCGCCAGCATGCCCGCTTGCGGATAGGCACTTGCCGCCTCCATCAATGCCGCCACGCCGCCTTGCCCGAGCACGAGGTCGGGATTGAGGAGGAGGCAGAACTTATCGGCCGCAGCCCGCATGCCGATATTCATGGCGCGGCCATAGCCCTCGTTGCGCGCGTTGCGGATCACCCGCGCCCCCGCTTCTTCGGCGATCGCCGCCGAGGCATCGCTCGAGCCATTGTCGACGACGATCGCCTTGACGCCTTGGCCAGCCAGCGCCGCGAGGCAGGTGGGCAAGACCGCCGCGCTGTCATAGGCGACGATGATGGCGGTGATAGGCGTTTCGCGCACGCGATCAGCAGGCAGGAGGCTTGCGCGTCCCGATCTCGATCGCGCAACCATTTTCAAAGCGGTATCGCGCCTTGCCCACTGTCTTGTACTCAAGGAGCAATTCAGTGCCTGCGCCGGCTTTTCGGAAGGAATGCCGCTGAACGAGCTCCGTCAAAATGGCCTTATATCCATCGGCCGTCTTCTTGTAGACCGCCAGTCCGCACCCGCCGGATCCGCAGAACGGACTGCCTTTGCAGGCGAGCTTGCCCTCATCGACAACGTAAAACGGCGTTCCGTCGCCCTGGAGATTGACGCGCTGAACTGCCCGCGCTGGAAGCTTGCAGGCATATTCGTCCGCCTTCTCGTATTCTGCACGGATCGGGTCCGGAATCTCCGCCGCCGTTGCGCCGACGGCGAGGATGGCCAGCGCCGCAGCCGCGAGGATGCCCTTACACGCGACTGCCTTGATCACGGCAGCAGTCGAGGTGGAGATCATGGCGAGCCTCATTTCTCCGGCAGGTTCAACCTCAGATGCAGCTCGCGCAATTGCTGCGGCGTCGCTTCCGAAGGCGCGCCCATCAAGAGATCCTCGGCGCGCTGGTTCATCGGGAACAGCGCAACCTCGCGCAGATTATGCTCCCCGCACAGCAGCATGACGATACGGTCGATGCCGGCCGCCATGCCGCCATGGGGCGGCGCGCCATATTGGAAGGCGCGATACAGACCGCCGAAACGCTCGACCACGCTGTTCTCGCCATAGCCGGCGATCGCGAAGGCCTTCAGCATGGCCTCCGGCTTGTGGTTGCGGATGCCGCCGGAAGCGAGCTCGTAACCATTGCAGACCATGTCGTATTGGAACGCCTTGATCGCGAGCGGCTCCTGCGTCTCGAGCGCCTCGAGCCCGCCTTGCGGCATGGAGAAGGGGTTGTGCGAGAACTCGACCTTCTTGCTCTCCTCGTCCCATTCGTACATCGGAAAATCGACGATCCAGGCGAGCGCGAATTGGTCCTCGTCGACGAGCTTCAACTCGGTGCCGAGCCGCAGCCGCGCATTGCCGGCGAATTTGTAGAATTTCGCCGGGTCGCCCGCGACGAAAAAGGCGGCGTCGCCGTCCTTGAGGCCGAGCTGGTCGCGCAGCGCCTCGGTGCGCTCGGGCCCGATATTGTTGGCGATCGGACCCGAGCCGAGGCCGTCCTCGCGCCAGAAGATATAGCCGAGGCCCGGCTGCCCCTCCCCCTGCGCCCAGGAGTTCATGCGGTCGCAGAAGGCTCGGCTGCCGCCGGTCGGCGCAGGAATGGCCCAGATCTGCGCCTTCGCATCGGCGGCGAGAATGCGCGCGAACAGCTTGAAGCCGGCATCGCGAAAAATGTCCGAAACGTCCTGCATCTCGATCGGGTTTCTCAGATCGGGCTTGTCGGAACCATATTTGCGAACCGCCTCCGCGTGCGCGATGCGCGGAAAGACCTGCGTCACCCTCTTCCTGTCGCCGAACTCCTCGAAAACGCCGCGGATCACCGGTTCCAGCGTCGCGAACACGTCGTCTTGGGTGACGAAGCTCATCTCGACGTCGAGCTGGTAGAACTCGCCGGGCAGGCGATCGGCGCGCGGATCCTCGTCGCGGAAGCAGGGCGCAATCTGGAAATAGCGGTCGAAGCCGGCCATCATCAGGAGCTGCTTGTATTGCTGGGGCGCCTGCGGCAGGGCGTAGAACTTGCCCGGATGGATGCGCGAGGGCACGAGATAGTCGCGCGCGCCTTCCGGGCTCGAAGCGGTGAGGATCGGGGTCTGGAACTCGCCGAACCCCGAGGCCTTCATGCGCCGGCGGATCGAATCGACGATCTGGCCACGCTTCATGATGTTGCCGTGCAACTTCTCGCGTCGCAGATCGAGGAAACGGTATCTGAGCCTGATGTCTTCTGGATATTCGGCCTCGCCGAATACCGGCAGCGGCAGCTCCGCCGCGGGGCCGAGCACCTCGATCTCGGTGGCGAACAGCTCGATGGCCCCGGTCGGCAGCTCTTCGTTCAAGGTGCCTTGCGGCCGGACGCGCACCCTTCCGTCGACGCGCACCACCCACTCGGCGCGCAAGATCTCAGCCGCCTTGAAGGCCGGTGAATCGGGATCGGCCACGATCTGCGTCAGGCCGTAATGGTCGCGCAGATCGATGAAGAGCAGCCCGCCATGATCGCGGATGCGATGGCACCAGCCCGAGAGGCGAACCGTTTCGCCGGCGTGCTCCTCGCGAAGCGCGCCGCAGGTGTGGGAGCGGTAACGGTGCATCGGATGTCCGGGCCAAGCTGTCTTAATGAGCGCGCAAGCGCGAAGGGCGCCTTCTGCCACTGCTGATGCGATCGGGCAAACCTATTCCCCTCGTTCCTGTTGTGTTCTCAGCGAGCCTAGATTATTATGCACCCTCAAGGTGACGTGCCACGGCCCATGGCCGGGGCACGGTTTTTTGACCAGTGAAATCTGTAGCTCCCGCGCTGCGAACTTGCGCTGATCGCGCAGCCGCGATTTCGCGCCGCCTCAATTCGCCTTGGCCCCGTTTTGCGCGGCACGGGCGCGTGCGGCGAAGCGCGTGCGGCGTCCTGACCAATCAGATAGCCGGCTACCAGAATCCGATCATGCAATGTTGAGAATCAACATTCCTCAACATTCTCGGGGCCTAATGATCGCCGCGAAGCGAGCGATTTATCCCCTGAAAGCCAATAGATTTCAGAGTGATAGGGTTGAGGCTCGCATTGTTCCGGCGGCCCGGCCCGCCTATCCCCCGACTGAAGCCATCAGCGTCGCAAT
>JBIOEK010000211.1:0-6932 GCA_044445925.1 Hyphomicrobiales bacterium | reverse complement strand
GCGCTCGGCGATCATGAATTGCAGCTCGGTGCGGAACAGGCCGATACCCTGAGCGCCCGTCTCCGCGATGTGCGGCAGATCGACTGACAGGCCGGCATTTAGAGCCAGCGTGATCGCCACCCCGTCCCTGGTCACGGAGGCGACGTCCCTGAGCTTGCGATATTGCTCCTGGCGCCTGGCGCGCAACCTCGCCTTTTCCCGATAGGCCGTCTCGACATCGGGCTGCGGGCGCAGATGCACGTCGCCCGCGCCGTCGATGATGATGGCATCGCCGTTGTCGGCGAGCCCGACGATGCCCTCGACTTCGCTGACCGCAGGAATTCCGAGCGTGCGCGCCACGATGGCCACGTGGCTCGAGGGTCCGCCTTCCTCGAGCACCAGGCCGCGCAGGCGCGAGCGGTCATAGTCGAGAAGGGCGGCCGGACCCATGTTGCGCGCCACCACGATGGCGTTCTCCGGCAGCTCCCTGGTGCGCGTCGTGTGGGCGCCGTCGACGAGCGCCGCCAGCACCCGGTTGGCAAGGTCGTCGAGGTCGTGCAGCCGCTCGCGCAGATAGGGATCCGTCTGGCGCATCATGCGCGCCCGCGTGTCCGATTGCACCCGCTCGACGCCGGCCTCCGCCGTGAGGCCAGAATTGATGGCCTCGCGGATGCGGCGTTGCCAGCCCTCGTCATTGACGAGCATCCGCACCGTTTCCAAGACGTCGCGGTGCTCGCCGTGATGGCTCATGTCGCCGCGCTCGATGAGAGTTTCGATCGAGGTCCGCACGCCGGCGACGGCGGCCTGGAGCCTCGCCAATTCCGATTGCGGATCGTCGGCGACGAGGTTCTTCACCACGACGCGCGGATCGTGCAGGACCACATGGCCGAGGCCCACGCCCTCGCTCAGGCCCGAGCCCTCGAACCGGACGGGGCGCCGTGCCGCCGTCGCCGTTCCGGGCGAGGCCGCCGTCTGCAGATCGGCGGAGGCGATGGTCTCGGCGAGCACCATGGCGGTCGTCTGCAGCGCCTCGATCTCGTCTTCCGTGTAGAGGCGGCTCGTGCGGTTTTGCACGACCAGCACGCCGAGCACGTTGCCTAGCCGTAGAATCGGCACGCCGAGGAAGGATTGGTAGATTTCCTCGCCCGTCTCGGGCTTGTAGGAGAAGGCCGGGTGGGCCCTGGCATTGGCGAGATTGACGGGCTTGGCCTCCTCGACGACGAGGCCGACCAGGCCCTCGCCGGGGCTCATGGTCGTGACATGCACCGACGCCCGCGCCAGGCCCTCCGACGCGAAGAGCTCGAGCACGCCGTCATCGCGCGTGACATAGATCGAGCAGACCTCGGCCACGACATTCGCCGCGATCAGGCTCACGATCCTGTCGAGACGCGCTTGCGCTCCGATGGACTCGGCCATCAATTCGCGCAACCGCCGCAGCAGCAGACGAGGTCCGCCGAGAGTTGGCCGCATGGTCTGGCTACCTTCCGGACCGGTTCGAGGCCGGCCGCTTTCAGTCACCCTCTTTGGGGTCCCCGCCACGGACCCGTTCTCCATTGAGCGCTTTAGCGGGGCCGAGGGGGGAATGCAAAAGCCTTGCCGCCCGACGCTTGTTTCGCCGCCGGCGCGGAGAGCCGAGCCAATAGCGGGGGCTGAGGCCCGAGGCGCGGCTCAGCTCTTGTCGAGGCCGTAGAGCGAATGCAGGGTGCGCACCGCGAGCTCGGTATAGGCGGCATCGATCAGCACTGAGAACTTGATCTCCGAGGTGGTGATGGCACGGATATTGATGCCGCGCTGGGCCAGCGCCCTGAAGGCCGAGGCCGCGACGCCGGCATGGCTCCTCATGCCGACGCCCACGACCGAAACCTTCACCACATCGTCGGCGCCGGCGAGGCGCTCGAAGCCTATGGTGTCGCGGGCGGCTTCGAGGATCGCCAGGGCGCGCTCATATTCGGCCGCCGGCACCGTGAAGGTGATGTCGGTCGTGAGCTGATCGTCCGACACCACCTGGATGATCATGTCGACATTGATATTGGCTTCGGCGAGCGGCGTGAAGATCGCGGCGGCGACGCCAGGCTTGTCGGCGACGCGCCGCAAGGTGATCTGCGCTTCGTCCTTCGAGAACGCGATCCCCGTGACCATCTCCTGTTCCACGATATCCTCCTCGTCGCAGATGAGCGTGCCGGGCTGCGGGTTCGACGGGTCGTCGAAGCTCGACCGCACATAGGTCTTGACGTTGTGGTTCATGGCGAGCTCGACCGAGCGCACTTGCAGCACCTTGGCGCCGAGCGAGGCCATCTCCAGCATCTCCTCGAAGGCGATGCGGTCGAGCCGCCTGGCTTTCGGCACGATGCGCGGATCGGTGGTGTAGACGCCGTCGACATCGGTGTAGATGTCGCAGCGATCGGCCTTGATGGCGGCGGCGAGCGCCACCGCGCTCGTATCCGAGCCGCCGCGGCCGAGCGTCGCGATGCGCCACGCCATCGGCTCGACGCCCTGGAAGCCCGAGACGACCGCGACCTCGCGACGTTCCTCGAAGCCCTTGACGATGCCCGAGCCGTCGATCGATTCGATGCGGGCCGCGCCATGCGCGCCATCGGTGCGCACCGGCAATTGCCAGCCCTGCCAGGAACGCGCCGCAAGCCCCTGGCCCTGCAGCACGAGGGCGAGGAGGCCCGAGGTCACCTGCTCGCCCGAAGCCACGACCGTGTCGTATTCGCGCTGGTCGAAGATCGCGCTGTTGCGTGTTCCCTGCGCCGCGTCCTTCACCAGGGAGACGAGCTCGTTCGTCTTGCCCGACATGGCCGAGACCACGACCGCGACATCGTGCCCCGCGTCGAACTCGCGCCGCACATGGCGCGCGACATTGCGGATGCGTTCCAGATTGGCGACCGAGGTGCCGCCGAACTTCATGACGAGACGGGACATGGGATCTGAAAAGAGCGGCTTTTGGGATTATCGCGCGGAACGCGAAGGCGGCCTGCATTGGCCGCGAAGCGCGCGGAAGTCAATCGAGCCGAGCTGCCCTGCGGGTTCGACTGCTATAGGCTTTCAGTTGCAAAACCGCTCGCTCGGCCGGCGATCATGAGGCCTCGAGAATGTTGAGGAATGTTGATTCTGAACATTGCGTGCCCGGATTCAGGTAGCCGGCTATCTGATCCTCCCCCGTCATGGCCGGGCTCGTCCCGGCCATCCCGGTCGGTGAGGCTCGTGCCTTTCGTGCCGGGATGGCAGGCACAGGGCCTGCCATGACAGGATAGGCAGCGAATTCCCTTCGATCCGCGATAGGCGGGCGGGCGCTGTCCGGGCGATCAGAATGCGGGCTTCGTTGCCTGGAACAGCCCGACATCGAGGTCGAAGCTGCCATCCGGGCCGATCTCGAAATGCCGCGCGACGCTCTCGGACATCGCGGCTTGAAGCGCGCGGATGGCGTCGACCTGCAGCTTCGGGGTGCGCATCCTTTCGACCCAGGAGCCGAACTCCAGACGCAGCCGATGGACGCCGGCGGGCCCCGGCTGCAGGCCCGCCCGCACCATCGCGCCCTCCCACTCCGCCCGCGAATAGTCGCGCACATGGGACGGGTCCCGAAGCAGCTCGACCGCCTGAAGATAGGTGTCGAGCAGCGGCCGTCCCGGCGAGACGGCATCGACGAAGCCGGCGATCCCCGAGGGCTTGAGCACGCGCGCGGCCTCCCGCAGCCCGGCCTCGAAGTCGCGCCAGTGATGAGCGCTGTAGCGGCTGAGCACGCAGTCGAAGCTTTCATCCTCGAACGGCAGCTTTTCGGCCACGCCTTGCCTTGTCGTGATGTTGCCTAAGCCGCGCTCGGCCGCCGACCGGGCGACGACCTCCAGCATTTCAAACGAAAGATCATAGGCGACGACCTCCAAGGCGCGAGGCGCCGCGTTGAAGCTGACATGGCCGGCGCCGCAGCCGAGATCCAGCACCCGGGCCTTTCCCTCCCCGTCCACGAGGGCGGCCAGCGCCTGCAGATCGGCGCCCTGCGCATGCACGGCGCTTTGCAGATAGGCCGCCGCTCGCGACCCGAATTGCTCACCGACCAATGCCTCGTGCGTCCTCGCTTCCGACATGCTGAGTCTCTCCGGCTCGAAGGCTTTGCGGGAAATCGTCCCGGGTCGCATATCACTGGGGCGCATATCACCAAAGCGTAGTCGCGTTAACCCGACTCCCGAGCCGTTTTCATCCTCCTTTGCCGGCGGCGGGCGAGGCGGCTACAAGGGGGTATGCAGGCTTCGACCATCGACCCTGAAGAGATCAAGCGCTTCGAGCGCCTCGCCTCGACCTGGTGGGAGCCGCTGGGGCCGATGCGGGCGCTCCATGCCATGAACCCGGCGCGGCTCTCCTGGATCAGGGGCGAGGTTCTGGCGCATTTCGCTCGTGACCCGGGCGAGACGCGTGTCCTCGCGGGCCTTTCGGCCCTCGATATCGGTTGTGGCGGCGGGCTCCTCGGCGAGCCGCTGGCGCGTCTCGGCGCTGCCGTCACCGGCATCGATCCGGCGGCCGAGAATATCGGCGTGGCCATCCGTCATGCCGAGGCTACGGGGCTCTCGATCGATTACCGGGTCGAGACGGTCGAGGGGGTCGCGGCGGCGGGCTCTTGCTTCGACATCGTCCTCGCCATGGAGGTCATCGAGCATGTGGCCGATGTCGAGGCTTTCATGGGAGCCTGCGCGCGCGCCTTGAAGCCCGGCGGATTGTTGCTGATGTCGACCTTGAACCGCACGCTGCGCTCCTTCGCGCTAGCCATCCTCGGGGCCGAATATGTGCTGGGCTGGCTGCCGCGCGGCACGCATAGCTGGGACAAGTTCCTGACGCCCGAGGAGCTCGCCCGGCAGATGCGAGGAGCGGGTTTGCGAGCCATGCAGGCCCGGGGCCTGTTCTTCGACCCTCTGCGCTGGGACTGGCGGCTGTCGCGCGATACGGCCGTGAATTATGTGATGGCGGCCAAGAAAGCTCGTCCAAGGAGTTGATCATGGCGATGAACAAGCGCGTTTTGCTCAAGAGCCGGCCGAAGGGCTGGGTCACCGAGGATAATTTCGAGATCGCCGAGGCGCCGTTTCCGACCCCTGGCGAGGGCCAGGTCCTGGTGCGCAACCATTGGCTTTCGCTCGATCCCTATATGCGCGGGCGCATGAACGACACGAAATCCTACGCCGCCAAGGCCGAGCTCGGCGACGTCATGGTCGGCGGCACGGTCGGGGAGGTCCTCGAATCGCGCGATCCGTCGCTCAAGAAGGGCGATTTCGTCGTCGGCGCGCTCGGCTGGCAGCAATATGGCGCGGCGCCCGCCAAGACCTTCCGCAAGATCGACACGAAGGCCGCCCCGGCCCAAGCCCATCTCGGCGTCGTCGGCATGCCGGGTGTCACCGCCTGGATCGGCCTTCTCACCATCGGCGAGCCCAAGCCCGGCGAAACCATCGTGGTCTCGGCGGCATCGGGCGCGGTCGGCTCCGTCGTCGGGCAGATCGCCAGGCTGAAAGGCGCGCGCCCCGTCGGCATCGCCGGCGGGCCGGAGAAATGCCGTTACGTCGTCGAGGAGCTCAAATTCGACGCCTGCGTCGATTACAAATCCCAGGACTTCATCAAGAATTTGGAGGCGGCGACCCCGAAGGGCGTCGATGTCTATTTCGAGAATGTCGGCGGCGCCGTGCTCGAAGCCGTCTCGCGCCGGTTCAACGCCTTCGCCCGCATGCCGCTCTGCGGCCTGATCTCGCAATATAACGAGGCGAGCCCGCTGGGCTTCAGCAATCTGCCGGCCTTCCTCGTCAATCGCGTGAAGCTGCAAGGCTTCATCGTCAGCGACCGGCTCGAGCTGTGGCCGCAAGCCCTGAAGGACCTCGCCGAATGGGTGTCGACGGGCAAGATCAAATACCGCGAATCGATCGCCCAGGGGATCGAGAACGCGCCGAAAGCCTTCATCGGCTTGCTGAAGGGGGAGAATTTCGGCAAGCAGCTCGTCAAGCTCGTCTGATCCTCGGGGGCTTGTCCTCGAGGATTTGGCGGTCCGGCGCGGGCTTGCGCCTCGGCCGACGAGCGCCTCGGACGCGTCGTAAGTCCTGCTCGCAAGTCCTGCTCGCAAGTCCTGGTTGCAAGCCTTGACCTGCGGCAGGCCCGCAAGGCACGAATGTTGCTTGATCGACGCTGCCGGGCCGCTCCGCGGCTCGGGGAAATGAAGGCCGCCCTTCAGCGATTGGCGCGGCCGAGCCGGAGGTGGCCATGAGGAGCCAGATGGGAAGCCAGATGAGAAGCCCGATATCGTCCGTTTCACCTCGACCGCGATCGCTCGGCAGGGCCTTGGCGCGCATCGCGATGCCAGCTCTTTTGGGGCTCGCCGCCATCTGTGCGCCAGCCGGGGCGCAGGAGAAGCTGACCAAGGTGAGCTATGGCACGAACTGGCTGGCCGAGGCCGAGCATGGCGGCTTCTACCAGGCGGTCGCCGACGGCACCTACAAGAAATTCGGGCTCGACGTGACCATCGTGCCGGGCGGGCCGAACAATAATTTTCGCCTGATGATGTCGTCGGGCAAGATGGATTTCTTCATGGGCTCGGACATGATCCAGGCCATGAGCGCCGTCGCCGAGAACATCCCGACGCTCGCCGTCGCCGGCATGTTCCAGAAGGATCCGCAGGTGCTCATGAGCCATCCGGGCGAGGGGCTCGACAGCTTCGCGAGCCTGAAGAACGCCCATGTGATCCTCGTCTCCAAGGCGAGCGTCACCTCCTTCTATCGCTGGCTGGTATCGGCCTGGGGCTTCTCCGAGGACAAGGTCGGCCCCTACAACTTCAATCCGGCTCCCTTCATCGCCGACAAGAAGGCGGTGCAGCAGGGATTTGCCACCTCCGAGCCTTTCGCGATCGAGAAGGTCGGCGGCTTCAAGCCCAATGTCTTCCTGTTCGCCGATAACGGCTTCGACACGGTATCGACGACGATCGAGGG
>JBIOEK010000210.1:0-6943 GCA_044445925.1 Hyphomicrobiales bacterium | reverse complement strand
TCCTTGGCGCGCACCACCGAGAGCCCGGGGCCGAAGATCTCCTCCGTGTAGATGCGCATGTCCTTGGTCACATGGTCGAACAGGCAGCCGCCCATAGAGAAGCCGTTCTCGAAGCCCTGCAGCTGGAAGCCGCGTCCGTCGACCACGAGCTTCGCGCCTTCCTTGATGCCGATCTCGACATAGTTCCTGACGCGCTGCAACGCCTCCTTGGTGACCAGCGGGCCGAAATCGGCCGAAGGGTCGGTGGAGGTGCCGATCTTCAGGTTCTCGACGCGCGGCGTGAGCTTCTTCATCAAGGCGTCGGCCGTCTTCTCGCCAACCGGCACCGCGACCGAGATCGCCATGCAGCGCTCGCCGGCCGAGCCGTAGCCGGCCCCGATCAGGGCATCGACAGCCTGGTCCATATCGGCGTCCGGCATGACGATCATATGGTTCTTGGCGCCCCCGAAGCATTGGGCCCGCTTGCCATTGGCGGTCGCCGTCTTGAACACATATTCGGCGATGGGCGTCGAGCCCACGAAGCCGACCGCCTTGATGTCGGGATCGGTCAGGATGGCGTCGACCGCCTCCTTGTCGCCATTGACGACATTGAGAACGCCCGCCGGCAGGCCGGCCTCGAGGAACAGCTCGGCGATGCGCAGGGGCACTCCCGGGTCGCGCTCCGAAGGCTTTAGGATGAAGGCATTGCCGCAGGCGAGCGCGGGCGCGCATTTCCACAAGGGGATCATGGCCGGGAAGTTGAAGGGCGTGATGCCGGCGACGACGCCGAGCGGCTGGCGCATCGAGTAGATGTCGATGCCGGGCCCCGCGCCTTCGGTGTATTCGCCCTTCAGCATCTGGGGCGCGCCGATCGCGTATTCGACCACCTCGAGGCCGCGCTGGATGTCGCCCTTGGCATCCGGAATGGTCTTGCCGTGCTCGCGCGCCAGAAGCTCGGCGAGCGCGTCATATTCCTTGTGCACGAGCTCGAGGAACTTCATCAGCACGCGGGCGCGGCGCTGCGGGTTGGTATTGGCCCAGGCGGGCTGGGCGGCCTTGGCGTTCAGGACCGCCTGGCGCATCTCGGCCTTGGAGGCGAGCGCCACCTGGCCGAGTACCTCCCCGGTCATGGGCTCGAACACGTCGCTGTAGCGGCCGGACGTGCCCTCGACCCGTTTGCCGCCGATGAAATGAGGAAATCTGGTCATGATGCTCGCCTCCGGCGGGGCCCGTCGAGGGCCTGCCTCCGGCAAGGCGGTAGGAGCCTGCCGCGGTCCTGTCAACGGGAGGCGAATGGCGAGTGGCGAATGGCGAGTGGTAAGGGGCGCACAGAACCGAGAGCGCAGCCGCATCGCGCCACTCTTCGCTACCCGCCTTTCGCCACTCGCCATTCGCCATTCGCCACTCGCTCAGCCCTATGGACAGGCCCTGACGGCTATGCCAAAGGACGCGAAAGGCGACTTCTGGTCGCATTGTGCGGCGGGGCGAAAATCGCGAACCGTCAATGTCTGAAACCGTCCATTCTCCCGCAAGGACGGTCCGGGCGACCAAACGGCCGGGATGAACTCCCGCCGCGACGAGAAGGAGCTACAGGTGGCGACAGGGGCTGTGACGGCCGAGAGTGGGCAGGCGCATGGGGGCGTCGATGCGAGCAAGCGCGACTTCCTCTATGTCGCGACTGCCGCGGTGGGCGCAGTCGGCGTCGTCGGGGCGGTCCTGCCTTTCATCAACCAGCTGGCTCCGGATGCGCTGACCATCGCTGCCGGCGCCCCTATCGAGGTCGATCTCGCTCCGATCGCCGAGGGCCAGATCATGCATGTGATCTGGCGCTCGAAGCCGGTCTTCGTGCGCCACCTCACGGCCAAGGAAATCGAGGATACCAAGAACACCCCCCCGAGCGCGATGATCGAACCGGTCGCGGCGCAGGCCCGGGTCAAGCAGGGCCATGACCAATGGCTCGTGGTGGTCGGCATCTGCACGCATCTCGGCTGCATCCCGCTCGACAAGCAGGGATCGTTCCAGGGCTGGGCCTGCCCTTGCCATGGCTCCCTCTACGATCCCTTGGGGCGCGTTCGCCGCGGCCCCGCGCCGGCCAACCTGCCGATCCCCCCCTATGCCTTCCTCAACGACACGAAGATCCGCATCGGCTGAGGGTTGCCGCGCGGGCCCGGCGGCCGAGCGGCCGTCTGCCGCGCCGAGCCTCGCGACTGGACAAAGGTGAGAACCATGAGCGGTCAATCGACCTACGTTCCCAAGAGCGCCTTCGCCAAATGGTTCGAGGCGAGGCTGCCGATCGTCGGCCTGATGCACTCCTCCTTCATCGCCTATCCGGTGCCGCGCAACCTCAACTATATGTGGACCTTCGGCGGCATCCTGTCCGTCATGCTGGTCGTCCAGCTCGTCACGGGCATCGTGCTGGCCATGCACTACACGCCCGAATCGACGATGGCCTTCGACTCCGTCGAGCACATCATGCGCGACGTGCCCTCGGGGTGGCTGCTGCGCTACCTGCACTCGAACGGTGGCTCGATGTTCTTCATCGCCGCCTATGTGCACACCTTCCGTGGCCTCTATTACGGCTCCTACAAGGCGCCGCGCGAGATCCTGTGGCTGCTCGGCGTCATCATCCTGATCCTGATGATGGCGACGGCCTTCATGGGCTATGTGCTTCCCTGGGGCCAGATGAGCTTCTGGGGCGCGACCGTCATCACCAACCTGTTCTCGGCCATCCCGATCGTCGGCGACACCATCGTCACCTATCTGTGGGGCGGCTATGCGGTCGGCAACCCGACGCTCAACCGCTTCTACTCGCTGCATTACCTCCTGCCCTTCGTGATCGCGGCCGTGGTGGTGCTGCATGTCTGGGCGCTGCATGTGGTGGGGCAGAACAACCCGGCCGGCATCGACGTGAAATCCTCCAAGGACACGGTGCCGTTTACGCCCTATGCGACGATCAAGGACGCCTTCGGGCTCCTGGTGTTCCTGCTCGTCTATTGCTGGTTCGTGTTCTACGTGCCGAACATCCTCGGCGACGCGGACAACTACATCCTGGCGAACCCCGGCGTGACGCCCGCCCATATCGTGCCCGAATGGTATTTCCTGCCCTATTACGCGATCCTGCGCGCCATGCCGGACATCTTCTTCATCCCGGCCAAGCTCGCCGGCGTCATCGCCATGTTCGGCGCCATCCTGATGCTGGCGCTGGTGCCCTGGCTCGACACCTCGAAGGTGCGCTCGGCGTCCTTCCGGCCGCTCTACCGGCAGTTCTTCTGGGTGCTGGTGATCGTCTGCTTCGGCCTCGGCTATATCGGCTCGAAGGAAGTGACGCCGGGCTACACGCTGGTCGGGCGCATCCTCACCACCTATTACTTCATCCACTTCCTGGTCATCCTGCCGCTGCTCGGCCTCATCGAGACGCCGAAGCCGCTGCCGAACTCGATCAGCGAATCGGTGCTCGGCGGCGCCACGGCGATGCCCGCAGGCGCGGCAGCCGCGCCCGAACGCAAGGGATGACGAGAATGCCGGACATCGCCGCTCGAACGGGAATGACCATGATGATGAGGGCTCGGATGATGAGGGCTCGGATGATGAGGGCTCGATCGGCACTTGTGGCGCTGGCCGCCTTGGGCTGCATCGCTGCCGCCCCGGCGCGCGCCCAGGACGAGGGACCGGCCTTCGAGCCGAAAATCCCGGAGCGCCAGTCCTGGAGCTTCGCCGGCCCCTTCGGCATCTACGACACGGCGCAGCTGCAGCGCGGCTACAAGATCTACCAGGAGGTCTGCTCCAACTGCCATTCCATGAACAGCATGAAGTTCCGCAACCTCGCCGACGCGGGCGGCCCGGAATTCACGGAAGGCCAGGTCGAGGCGCTCGCGGCCACCTTCAAGGTTCAGGACGGCCCCGACGACCAAGGCAAGATGTTCGAGCGCCCCGGCCGGCCGGCCGATGTCTTTCCCAAGCCCTTCGCCAACGAGGTGCAGGCGCGTCTCGCCTTCAACGGCGCCTTGCCGCCCGACATGTCGGTGCTGGCCAAGGCACGCAGCTTCGACCGCTTCGACTGGTTTCCGGCCGATGTCGCCTACGGCATCTGGAACATCCTCTCGCAATATCAGTCGCAAGGGCCGGACTATATCTCGGCGCTGCTGCAGGGCTACAAGGATCCCCCGCCCGGCGTGAAGATCGACGAGGGCCTGAGCTACAATGAGGTCTTTGCCGCGGGCAATGGCCGCATCGCCATGGCGCCCCCGCTCCAGGACGGTCAGGTCGAGTATCCGAAAGGTCCGGACGGCAAGCCCGCCGTGCCGCAGACAGTGGCGCAATATTCCAGGGACGTCGCGGCTTTCCTGATGTGGGCCGCCGAGCCCAAGCTCGATCAGCGCAAGCACCTCGGCTTCGAGGTGATGATCTATCTCCTCCTCGCCGCGTGCCTGATGTATTTCGTCAAGAAGCGGGTATGGGCGGACGCCCACGCCTGATCATGGTAAAGCCCGTTCTCGGCGTCATCGGCGGGTCGGGCGTCTATGACCTGCCCGGCCTCGCGGACAGGCGCGAGGAGCGCATCGCGAGCCCCTGGGGAGAGCCCTCCGATGCCCTGGTCTTCGGCCGCATCGGCACGACGGAGCTCGTCTTCCTGCCGCGGCATGGACGAGGCCACCGCCTGTCGCCCTCCGATATCGACTACCGCGCCAATATCGACGCGCTGAAGCGGGCAGGCGTCACCGATCTCGTCTCGCTCTCGGCTTGCGGCTCGTTCAAGGAGGAGCTGCCGCCCGGCATGTTCGTGCTTGCCGACCAGTTCGTCGACCGCACGGTGAAGCGCGAGACCTCCTTCTTCGGCAAGGGCTGCGTCGCGCATGTATCGATGGCCCATCCGGTGGGTCCGGTCCTGCAGGACCGGATCGTCGAGGCCGGCAAGGCCGAGGGCATCGGCATCAGCCGCGGCGGCACCTATGTGTGCATGGAGGGGCCGCAATTCTCGAGCTATGCCGAATCCATCACCTACAAGAACTTCGGCTATGCGGTGATCGGCATGACCAACATGCCCGAGGCGAAGCTCGCCAGGGAGGCCGAGATCACCTATGCGACGGTCGCCATGGTGACGGATTTCGACTGCTGGCACCCGGGCCATGACGTGGTCGAGGTCGCCTCCATCATCAAGGTCATGCACGACAATACCGAAAAGGCGAAGCGCCTCATCGCGCGCCTGGCGCTCGATTTTCCGACGCAACGCGATCTGTGCCCCGCGGGCTCCCACCGCGCGCTCGAGGGGGCCATCATCACCGCGCCGCAGGCGCGCGATCCGGCGCTCCTCGCCAAGCTCGACGCGGTCGCCGGACGGGTGCTGGCGGCGGGCTGATCCGGCGGGCGCTCGGCCTCTTCCCTACTCCGTCTTCGCCTTGCGGGCCTGCGTGCGCTTGCGCCTCGTGAGCGCGTAATAGGCATCGCGCGCCTTGGCGCGAAGGCCAAGCATCAGCGCTTGCGCCCGCGCATGGGCAATGAGCTCGCCTTGGCCTTGGCGCGGCGACAAGGCCATGAGCACCTCGCCCGCCGGGATGCGGTCGCGCCAGACGGCTCCGACCGCATGCTCGGGCGAGGCGCCCGAATCGAGACGCTGCGTCCAAGGCTCGGCATGCAGCCCTCGCAAGCTGTGCAGCATGGTGAGCACGCCCGGCGCCTGGCGGGCCAGATCCTCGTCATGGGCGATCTTGAAGGTCGCCGAATAGGCCGGCGCGACGAGATGCAGGAAGGCGCCGATCGGCCTTTCGTCGAGCGTCAGGAGCTCGGCGCGCACGCCGGGAGCATCGCCCCCGCAGGCGAGGGCCTGGCGCGCGAAGCTCGCCCCGCGCGGATCGGAGGCGAAGGCCGAGCCTTGCCGCCCCTTCCAGCCGCGCGCCTCGAGCTCGAGGAAGGCATCGACCGCCTCGGCAAGCGCAGCCCCGGATGCGGCCGCGCGAAAGCCGAGCTTGCCGAGCTTTCCGAGCTCCCGCACGTGACGCCGCAGCTTCGACAGCGTGCGCGCCTTGATCCTCGAAAGATGCGCCTCGAGGGTTCCGGCCGAGAGGATGCCGGCGCGCTCGCAGCTGTGCAGGACGAGGCTTGGGCGCAAGCTCTCGGCAAGGGCCAGCATGAGGCCCCGCGCCACGGGACCGTCCAGCGGCGAGGCTCCCAAGGTGAAGAAGCCGCGCCCATAGCGGGCCTCGAGCGCGTCGAGCATGGCGCGCCAGGCGCCGGTCTCGAGGCCGCGGCGGATCAGCGGCAGGGAGTTGAAGATGAATTCATGGCGGGCAGTCGCGAGCGATGGCCGCAAGCCCGGCCAGCCGAAACGCCGCTTCAGGATCGGGCACAGCAAGACGAGCTCCTCCCCTCGCGAGACGATGAGGAAGGAAGCCCGCTCGAGCTTCCCGCCCAAGGCCAGGAGGGGCAGCAGGAAGTCCGGCCCGTAGAACGGGTTCGCCTCGGCGCAGGCGTGGAACAGGTCGCGCCAGGCCGCCGCCATGGCGCGCGCCTCGGGCGCCTCGACGAAACGGGCCTCGAGCGCCGGGCCCGGCGCCGTGGCGTCGCTTTGCGCCGGCGCATGTTGCGTGGAGGCGATCACCGGCCGGCCGCGGAACGCATGCCGGAACGCGGCTTCAATGCGAACAGATCCCCCTGGGCGAAATGACGACGCCGCCTCGACCCGGACAGAAACGGCTCGCGCCTCGCCCCGGCCGGCTTACCGCCGAGGCAGCCTGCCTGCTTCATCGCGAGGCGTAACGCGTCGAGGCGAGCGCCACGCGCGCGAGCGCGATGACGGCGGCCGAGCGGAAGATCGCCGCGAGCGCCGTCGCGCAGGCTGCGCCCGTCACCCCGAACAGACTGGTGAAGCTGAGATTTGCGAGGATCGCGACGCCGAGCGTCGCGAAGGAGATCCAGAACAGGCCCCTTTGGCAGCCGAGCACGGTGAGGACCGCCTCCTTCTGCCCGG
>JBIOEK010000209.1:0-6948 GCA_044445925.1 Hyphomicrobiales bacterium | reverse complement strand
GTTCGTGGGCTCGTCGAGAAGCAGGATGTCGGGCGAGGGCGCGAGCGTGCGGGCGATGGCGGCACGCCGCGCCTCGCCGCCCGAAAGCTCTTCCGGCCTCTCGTCGCCCTGGAGGCCGAGCTCCTCGAGCAGGCGCCGCGCCTCGAAGGGATCATCGGTCGGGCCGAGCCCTTGCTCCACATAGGCGCGCGTCGTGGCGGCGCCCGCGAAATCGGGCTCCTGCGGCAAATAGCGCATGGTCACCCCGGGCTGCACGAAGCGCGTGCCGCGATCGGCCTCCACGAGGCCGGCGGCGATCTTGAGCAAGGTCGACTTGCCGGACCCGTTGCGGCCGACGAGGCAGATGCGCTCGCCGGCCGATACCGACAATTCGACGCCTTGGAGCAGCGGCGCTCCCCCGAAGGTGAGCGCAATATCGGTGAGCTGGATGAGGGGAGCGGCCATGGAGGGCTTGCGTCTTACAAGGCGCTTCGGCGAAGCGCCAGAGAGGCAGAGCTATTTGGCGCGGGGGGCAGGCTTGGCTCCCCGCCGCAGAAGGGTGATCGCCTGATCGAGCGCCGACAGGAAAGCCGAGCGATGGCGCGCCGAGAAGGGGGGCGGGCCGGAACCGGCCTCTCCCATGGCACGCAGGTCGGCCATCACGTCGCGCATGGCGAGCGCCATGCCGATCGAGTTCTCGGTGAAAAGCTTGCCGGTCGGGGCGATCACCTGCGCGCCGGCCTTCAGGCAGCGGCTGGCGAGGGGGATGTCGGTGGTGATCACGATACTCGACGGTCCGGCGCGCTCGGCGATCCAGTCATCGGCGGCGTCGAAGCTCGAGCTCACCGTCACGCGCTCGATCAACGGATCGCGAGGCGTGCGGATGGCGCTGTTCGCCACCACATAGACCTTGATCTCGTAGCGGGAAGCGACGCGGTAGACCTCCTCCTTCACCGGGCAGGCATCGGCGTCGACGAGGATCGATATGATCATTCACGGGCGCCGGTAGCGTCGGGAGCGCCAGCTTGCACAGCACAGGCAAGAAGGGCCGCCCCGAGGGACGGCCCTTCCATTGTCGAGCCGCGGTCCGACAAGCGGACCCCGCAGGGGATCACGCAGCCAGGACCTCGCCAGAGGCGAAGATCCAGGCCTGGCGAGCCGACCGATGCGGCGAATGACAATGAGACACTGGACCACCTCCTTTCGATTGTTGATGATGGCCGACTATAGCCAATAGGCCAGGGGCTTGTCGACCGCGATTTCCTGAGCATCGTTGCAAGGCCCCGCCCGCAGCCGGACAGGATGCTGCAATGTCATCGTCGCGTCGCATATGGCGGGAATGGTCCGCGCCCATGACGCAGGCGCTCAGCCACGCGACGATGCTCGATCCGCGCTTGGCGCGGGCAGCGATGGCACGCCGCCCGAGGAGCCGCGTCCTCCGGCTCGCCCCCATCTGGCTGTTGGCACCGTCGCTGTTCCTGCTGTTCCTCTTCACCTATGTGCCGATCCTCGAGGCGCTGACGCAGGCCGTGACCATCGAAGGCTTCGGCGGCAAGTTCGCGGGCTATGGTCTCGCGAATTTCCGCAAGCTGTTCGCGGACGCTTCCTTTTGGAAGGCGCTGTCGAACAATATCGTCTACGGCATCGGCACCGTCGCGCCCTCGATCATCCTGGCGGTCGGGCTCGGCGTCATGCTGCAGGAGACGACGCGGCTCAATGCGCTTCTGCGCACGGTGATCGTCTTCCCGGTGGTGCTGCCGCTCGTGGCGGTCGCGACCTTGTTCGCTTTCGTGCTGATGCCGGGCGTCGGCCTCCTCGACTATCATCTGGCGAAGCTCGGCATTGCCTCGACCAACTGGCTCGGCAATCCCGACACGGCGCTTTACGCCATCATCGGCCTGAGCATCTGGAAGAATGCCGGCTATTACATGCTGTTCGTGCTGGCGGGCCTGCAAGGCATCGCACCGGAGTTGCACGAGGCGGCAAAGCTCGACGGGGCGGGGGCGCTCACGCGCTTCTTTCGCATCACGCTGCCGCTCCTGAAGCCGACGCTCGCCTTCATCCTGGTGATCGCCATGATCAATGTCGTCACCCAGATCGACCATGTGATCGTGCTGACCGGAGGGGGACCGTCGGACTCGACCAATATCCTGCTCAACTACATCTTCCAGGCGGCGCATCAGCAAGGCGATACCGGGCGCGCCGCCGCCGCCACCATCGTCTCGGTCGCGGCCCTGCTGTCGCTCTCCATCGCATCGCTGAAGACGCTGGAGCGCGGCATGCATTACGAGTCGTGACCATGGGCAAGCTTGCCTCAGCCGCGCGCCGCCGCACGCCGCGCCTCGTCGCGCTGGCACTGCTCGCGGGCTTCGCGCTCATCTGGTCGACGCCGCTGCTGTGGATGCTTGTCGCCTCGGTCAGGGACATCCCTTACGGCTCGATGTCGGCGGCCTCGCTCGTTCCCGATCTAAGGCCGACCTTGGAGCATTTCTCCGACGCCTGGACGCAAGGCGATTTCGGGCGCTGGTATCTCAACACGCTGATCGTCACGCTCGGCATCCTCTCCGTCCAGCTCGTGACCATCACGCTTTCGGGCTACGCATTCGCCCGCATGGAATTTCGCGGCAAGAACCTCGTCTTCTACCTTTTCCTGCTGCAGCTGACGCTCGCCGCCCCGATCCTGATCGTGCCCAACACGCTGATGGTCGTGAGGCTCGGCCTCTACGATACGCTGCCCGGCGTGATGGCGCCCTATTTCGCCTCGGCCTTCGGCGTCTTCCTGATGCGCCAGACCTTCAAGACCATTCCGCGCGATTTCGAGGAAGCGGCCATTCTGGACGGGGCGAGCCTGCCGCAGCTGATCAGGCTCGTCCTGGTGCCGCTGGCGCGCCCCGGCCTCATCGCCTTCTCGATCGTCTCGGTGACCACGCATTGGAACGAGTTCCTGTGGCCGCTGATGGTCACCGATTCGCCCGACAAGATGGTGCTGACGGTCGGCCTCACCTCCTTCGTCCGCTCGGCCGAGCAGGCGGCCGATTGGGGCCTGGTCGCGGCGGCGACGCTCCTGGTCGCGGGCCCCCTGCTCATGGCCTTCGCGCTGTTCCAACGCCAATTCGTCAATTCCTTCCTGTTCACCGGCATCAAATAGGAGAAGCAGCATGAAGCTCTTGAGATCGATGGCGACGGCCGCGGGCTTCGCCGCCCTGGCCTCCTTGGCTGCCCTCGCAGCGACCCGTGCCGAGGCCGCGACCAGGATCGACTTCTTCTTTCCGGTGCCGGTCGACGGGGCGCTGGCCAAGGAGATGCAGAACCTCGTGGCGCGCTTCAACAAGGAGAACCCGGATATCGAGGTCACCGCCGCCTATACGGGCACCTATGACGATACTGACGTCAAGACGCGCGCCGCTATCAAGGCCGGCAAGCCGCCGGCGGTCGCGCTGATGAGCGCCAATTTCATCACGCAATACCATATCGACGATCTCGCTTTGGCCTTCGACCCGTTGGTCGAGGCGCTGGGCCAGACGCCCGACGCCTTCATGAACGAGTTCTGGCCGGCGCTCGCCGGCAATGCCCGGGTCGACGGCAAGATCTATGGAGTGCCCTTCCACAACTCGACGCCGCTCCTCTACTACAATGTCGAGGCCTTCAAGGAAGCCGGGCTCGACCCGGACAAGCCGCCGGTCACCTGGGCCGAATGGCTCGATGACGCCAAGAAGCTGACCAAGCGCGAGGGCGACAAGACGACCCGCTACGGCATCGAGATATCGGGGAGCTACGATATCCTCGGCTGGGTGGTGTCGGCGCTGGTGATGTCGAATGGCGGCCTCTACTACAACCCCGAATATGGCGGGGAGATCTATTATGATGCCCCCTCGACGCTCGGCGCGCTGACTTTCCTCGACGACCTCGTGCACAAGGCGAAGGTGATGCCCGAGGGCACGATCCAGACGCCTGCCATGAACAATGCCTTCTTCGGCGGACAGGCCGCGATGATCGTCTCGTCGACCGGCTCGCTCTCATTCATCCGCCAGAACATGAAGACGCCCTACCGGGTGGCCTTCATCCCGAGGAACCTGCGCAACGCCGTGCCGATCGGGGGCGCCTCGCTGATCATCCCCAAGGGCAATTCGCCGGAGCGGGTCCAGGCCGCCTGGAAGCTGATCGCATGGCTCACGAGCCCCGAGATCGCGGGCGGCTGGAGCCGCTTCACGGGGTATTTCGCGCCGCGCAAGGCCGCCTACGACCTGCCGGCCATGAAGGAGTTCCTCGACCGGAACCCCGACGCCAAGGTAGCGCTCGATCAGCTAGCCTTCGCGAGGCCCTGGTTTGCGACCTACAACACGACAGCGGTGCGCAAGGCACTAGAGGACGAGGTGCAGGCCATGCTCTCGGGCAAGAAGACGCCGGCCGAGGCCCTGAAGGCCGCGCAAGCCAATGCCGACGCCCTGCTCAAGGGCTATGTGGAGGCGACGGCGCTCAATTTGCCGAAGTGAGGGCCACCTCGCGGGCCGGGAAGCCAAACGTCACTGCAAGGAGGCAAGGCCGGTGCCGCCTCGGACGGCACCGGCAGCCGAAGCGGCAATTCAGTCGCTTTTCTGGATTGCTTCCCGCCACGCTTCGCTCGCGGCCGAAGGCTTGCGCTCGCAATGACGGGCTTCGCACGCAGGCAGGCCCGAGCGGCGCCGGATGTGGTAGAACCCATTCTTTCCGAACCGGGGAGAGGATCTGTGATCAAAGGCGCGCCTATCGGCATGTGGCTATTGGGAGTGGTCGCGGCATTCAACCCCACGGCGCTGTCGGCTCAGCAGCCGGACGGCGCGGACGGGCTCCAATGCGCGGACTTCGTCAAGAATGCCGACGGCTCCTGGTCCCCGAGTCATCCCATCACCGTCAACGGACTGAAATTGATCCCGGGCGGCAGATTTCCGAGAAGCGTCGTCATCGCGGGGCTGAACCTGGCGATCATACTCGATGAACGCTGCAAATAGGCAAAAGCGACAAGGCGGTGAGGCAATGCTGTGGTCTGGTTGAGGCGCCGCAGGAGTTCTCCCTTGCCGACCTCAAGGCGATGTCGAAGCAGGGCGAGATCACGACGCATTTCTCCAGCACACGAGGCCTCCGCGGGAATAGCGTGAAGGGTCTATCGCAGGTCATGCTCAGCCGGGCTAGCCAAGGTTACCGCGCCGCGTCAATAGGATGGCCACCCATCGTCTCGTATGCTAAAAGTCGAGCATCGTGTTCACGCCGGAGAGACGAGCTATGTTGTTGCCTGCACAATATGCGTGGTTTGAGCCCGTGCTCATTGCGAGCATCGTGGTGTTCATCATTGACCTGGTCGGCAACTCGATCAGCTTCGCGAACCGCTTCGTCAGTGCCCTGGTGAGCGCAATCTTGTTTGCCATCGTGTTCGGGGCCCTCGTGTATTTCGGTTACGGCAATGTGTCGATGTCAGTGGCTACAACACCAAGTGCAACCGCCCCCGCCCAAATACAAAAATAATAATCTAAAGTTTTGAGGCGTATGCGGGTGTAGCTCAATGGTAGAGCAACAGCCTTCCAAGCTGATGACGAGGGTTCGATTCCCTTCACCCGCTCCAATGCCTGGCTTGTAGGACCGGTTTCCCGGCCCGGATTTGGTCGCGCGGCGCCTACTTGCCGAAGAAAGCGGTCGCGATCCGCCGCCCGTCGGGGGTGAACGCGGCACTGCGTGTCCGGTCCGCTTCGTTGTGTCGGGTATCGGGCAGACGAATCGATGAATCTGTGGGAAACGTAGCCATCACCGGGAGAGCCAGTGACCCGAGGCGCCGGTGGCTGAGAGATGCTATGGGCTCTCGCCTTGAAGACTAGGAGCGCGCCATGGGTGGCAAGCCTCCAAACTCCGAAGAGCCGTTGTCGCTCGAAGAGGGAACCAAACGCATTTGGGAAGGCACCGCTCGACTGAGGGACGAGAGCGACGCTGCAATCGCCCATTGCCGCGTGCTGCTTGCTCGGTGGCTCAGGATATCCGCCGACGAGGATGTGGCCGACGCCGGCGCAGGTAAGAGCTCGATTCCCTTCACCCGTTCCGGCTCCTGGAGCAAGTTGCGTTCCGGTTGAACCGACACAGTCCTATCTCTTTGTTCTAACGCATAGTCATCCGGAAACTGGAAGTCCCCCTCGCCTTCGCAAGGGCATGCTTCAGGATCATGCTTTAGGCTGGCCGTTTGCGCATGAAGGCCTGGCGCTTGCACTCGGCGACGAGGGTGCCGTCCTGCTTATAGGCGCGGTGATGCATCTCGACGATGCCGGCATCGGGACGCGATTTCGAGACGCGCTTCGACAGGATGGTGGTCTCGCAGCGGATCGTATCGCCTTCGAACAAGGGGGCGGGAAAGCGCACCTCGGTCATGCCGAGATTGGCGATGGTGGTGCCGACCGTCGTGTCGTTGACGGCGATGCCGATCATCAATCCGAGCGTGAACAGCGAGTTCATGATGGGGCGGCCCCATTCCGTCTCGGTGGCGCAGAAATGCGCGTCGATATGGAGCGGCTGCGGGTTCAGCGTCATGTTCGAGAACAGCATGTTGTCCATCTGGGTGACGGTGCGGGTCAGGCGATGGGCGAAGATATGACCCTCGACGAAATCCTCGAGATAGAGCCCTCCGCGCGGGTGGCGCCGGTCCTCGGCGATGCTCATCTGCGCAACCTCCTTCATGACGGGGCTCCCTCAACTCCGACCGGGGGTGCGGGAGAGTTGCCGCACATCGCTCCCCTTGCGGATCGCTCATGGCGCAAATCCCGCTGCGCCGCAAATGCTTAAGCGTTGATTTACCATAAAGCGCCATGCTCCGAGCGACGCAATGGCCAGAGGGCCCGCGCGTCGGAAATCCGCCGAACAGAAGAGGACGGCGTGCGAGCTACCATCATCCCCTGGGGATTCCACGCGAAACTCTCGCAGCCGGCGGGCCCGTGCCTCGGCAAAGAGCTGTCG
>JBIOEK010000208.1:0-6957 GCA_044445925.1 Hyphomicrobiales bacterium | reverse complement strand
CTCTTGACCGACACCGCCATCGGCGAAGCCTTCCTGGGTCGCCGGAGACTGGCGTCGTGATCGGCCAGGCAGTCGCGGATGGCTTCCTCACGGGCGCCATCATTGCGCTCGGCGCGATCGGCGTCTCGCTCGGCCTGCAGATCCTGCGTTTTGCGAATTTCTCGCATGCCGAGCTTCTGACATGGGGAGCTTATCTCGCGTTGAGCTTCACGGCCTTCGCGGGCGCGGGCGCCTCGATCGGACCGCTCTCCTTCGGCTGGCAGCTTCTTGTCGCGGTCCTTCTCGCCGGCATCAGCACGGGGGTCGTCGCGCTCAT
Organism: Hyphomicrobiales bacterium; assembly: GCA_044445925.1. GTDB lineage: Bacteria > Pseudomonadota > Alphaproteobacteria > Rhizobiales > Beijerinckiaceae > GAS188. The sequence continues at coordinate 6,641 of JBIOEK010000208.1, read as the reverse complement.
CGTCGACCGGCTCGTCTACGAGCGCCTGCGGGCCCGCCACGCCAACACTCTCACCATGGTCTTCGCGAGCTTCGGCGTCGCGCTCGTGCTGCGCAACCTCGTGCTGCTGCTCTGGGGACCGGACGCGCACTACTACACGACGGAATTGCAGATCGCGGTCGAGGTCTTGCCGAATGTCCGCATGCTGCCCGACCAGATCTTCATCTTGATCCTCGCCTTCGTGCTGGTGCTTGCGCTGCAGCTCTTCCTGCGTCTCAGCCGCCTCGGCATGGCGATGCGCGCCATGGCGGAAAGCCCGGCGCTGGCGCGCGTCTGCGGGATCGAGGTCAACAAGGTGATCCGCCTGACCTGGATGGCGAGCGGAGCGCTTGCCGCCGCGGCCGGTGTGTTTGCCGGCCTGACGGTGCAGCTGCGGCCCGAGATGGGGTTCAACCTGCTCCTGTCGCTGTTCACGGCGGCCATTCTCGGGGGCGCCGGCAGCCTCATCGGCGGCGTCGTCGGCGGTCTCGCCGTCGGCCTTGCCGAGAACCTCTCGGTTCTCGTCATCCCCGCGGGATACAAGCAGGCGATGCCGTTCCTTCTCCTGCTGCTGGTGCTGGTCTTCCGGCCGCAAGGCCTGTTCGGCTCTCCCGAGCGGAGCTGACTGCGATGCCGGGCCTTGCCTCCTACCTCGTCTTCTTCGCGATCGTCGTGCTCGTCCTGGGCATCGCGACCCTTGGGCTCAACTTGCAATGGGGCACGACGGGGCTCTTCAACGCCGGCGTCGTCGGCTTCTACGGGGTCGGCGGATATGCCTTCGCCATCCTGTGCGCCACGCCGCGCCCCGAGCTCCTCGGCAATTTCGGCTTGCCATGGATCCTGGGCATGCTCGGCGCCATGGCGGCTTCCGCCTTCGCGGCGCTGATCGTCGGGCTCGCGACCATTCGTCTGCGCGGCGACTATCTCGCCATCACCACCTTCGGCATTGCGGTCGCTATCCAGCTCGTGACGCTCAATTTCGAGGCCTTGACCGGCGGCAGCCTCGGGATGACATCTATCTTGAGGCCGATGCCCGGGGTTTTCGAGACCTCGCTCGACGCGAACATCTTCTATCTCGCCTTGATGCTCGCCGCGACGGGCCTCATCTATTGGGCACTCGAGCGCATCGTGCGCTCGCCCTGGGGCCGCGTGCTGAAGGCAATCCGCGAGGACGAGACTGCGGCCGTCGCGCTCGGCAAGGATGCGCGGCTGTTTCGTCTGCAGGCCTTCGTGCTCGGCTCGACGATCATCGGCCTCGCCGGCGCGCTCTATGTCAGCTTCGTCGGCTTCGTGAGCCCGTTCGATTTCACCCCGATCCTGACATTCCAGATTTGGACGATGCTGATCGTCGGCGGCAGCGGCAACAACAAGGGTGCGCTCCTCGGGGCCGCCATCGTCTGGGGCCTGTGGACCGCGAGCGGCACGCTGATCTCCAAGATCCTTCCTGCCGCCTACCAGACGCAAGGCGGCGCCGTGCAGGCGATCCTGATCGGCACGGTCCTCGTTTGCACGCTCCTGTTCAGGCCGCGAGGGTTGATCGGCGAGGAACCGGTCGTTTCGAGTCATCTCGGCTGAAGCATTTTCCGGCAAGGCTTGCCTTCGCGAAGGCGGGGGCGGAAGCTCGTTCGCTGCAGAAAATGCGACAAGACCGAGACTTGGTAGTATAGGTGCCGACACCTATGGGAGGGCATGGCTTCGGCAAGGCAGTCAGGCAAAGAAGGGGATCATGATGAGACGGATGTTCGAGATCACATTGGGCGCCCTCTTGAGCCTATGGGCGATGCAATCGACGGCTTCGGCGCAAGGCGCGGTCTCCTGTCCGGTGAAGCTCGGCGGCATCCTGCCGCTGACCGGCTCGATGGGGCCGGTCGGCAAGCGCATCTCCGATAGCGCCCAGCTCGCTGTCGAGCACATCAACCAGGGCGGCGGCGTAAAGGGCTGTCAGGTGCAGTTCATCCTGCGCGACGATCAAGGCCAGCCGGCTATCGGCGTCGATGCGGCGAAATATCTGATCGATGTCGAGCGCGTGTCGGCCCTGACCGGAACCGTGTCGAGCGGCGTCAGCTTGCCGATACTCTTGTCGGTGGTGGCGCCGGCGAAGATTCCGATGGTCAGCTGCTGCTCGACGGCCGCGACCTTCACGACGCTGGCGCAGGAGGGCAAGACGGGCGGCTTCTTCTTTCGCACCCTGCCAACCGTGAAAACGCAGGCCTATGTCTCGGCGCTGATCGCGCAGGAGCATGGCTTCAAGCGCATCGCGGTCATCTACATCAACACCGATTTCGGCACAGGCATGGTCAAGGATTTCACGCGCTCGGTCGAGAAGCTGGGCGCGAAAGTCGTCGCCTCGGTCGCCTACAACGACAACCAGCCCTCCTATCGGGCCGAGGTCAATGTGGCGCTTGCCGAGAAGCCCGATGCCGTCTTCTTCGTCGCATTCCCGCAGGACGGCGCAACCATGACGCGCGAATGGATCTCGCTCGGCGGCACGCCGAACCTCATCCTCAACAACTCCCTGCGCAGTCCCGAATATGTGAAATCGGTGGGCTCGCGCCAGCTGCAGACCGCCTTCGGCATGGACAATGCGTCCGTCGCGGGACCGACCGTCGATGCGTTCAAACAGTCATTCCAGGCCGCCTACAAGCAGAGCCCGGACGGTCCCGGCATCTACAACCAGTATGATGCCGTCATGGCGCTCGGCCTGGCGATGAACATCGCTCCCGATCTCTCCGGCCCGGCCATCCGCGACTCGATCCGCAAGATTCAAGTTCCGGACGGAAGCGTCGTCGGCACGGGTCCCGAGGAATTCAAGAAGGCGCTCGCGCTCATCAAGGAAGGCAAGCCGATCAAATATGTCGGGGCGACGGGTCCGCTCGTATTCGACGCCAATGGCGATGTCAGCGGCATCGCCCTGATCTGGACGGTGAAGGGCGACAATCTCGAAACCGTCCGCACCCTTTCGATCGACGACATGAAGGCGCTCTTCAAGAAGATCGACGAGTGAGCCCTAAGGATGTAGCTTAGGTCGCGACGAAGCAAGGAGCGGCCGGTCGGCCGCCCGATGCATCACTGCTTCGTCGCGGCCACCAGCGCCTGCTGCTGAGCGGCGCTCGGATTGCCCAGCACGGCGAGGATCTGCCCCTCCTTCGTGACCAGCGCCCATGCTTGGCTTCCGCCCGGCGCATACAGCACATAGAGGAAATTGCCCCCGCAATTGTGAGGCTCGCAGACCGAGTAGAGCTCGAGGGCCTGGCCTTCCACCACCACCGCTGCGCCCGGCGAGGCGACGCCGTTCATGGTCCGAAGAAAGACGCCGATCCAGGAGGGTAGCCGGCTCTGGCCTCGCATGATGGCGCCGAGCGAATTCTTGTAGGCAGGCTTCTTCAGTTGCTCGAACAGATATGGGAGAGCCTCGGCAGATCGGACCACGACGGGGGCGACCAAGGCAGTGATGATCAATCCCGAGAGTGCAACGGCAAAGATCGTAGCGTTTCTGTTGCCTGATTTCATCTGCGGCCTTTCGACAATTTCGGCGCGGGGAGCGACGCCTATCGTTAGCATCGAGGAAAGCACGATGTCGAACACGGCCATTCCTCGGAGCCAGAGGTCATAGCCCGGCGTCACCCGCAATGGTGAGCCCCGAGCTCGTCCTCGGTGTCAGGCGACCTCAGGCTCGGCGCGTCCTGGTCGCGGCCTGATACGACCCGATCTCCCTCGCCGCGGCGTCGCGAGGCTTGCATGATCGCGACATCGATATTGCGGGGCGTGTCCCGCGATTCGTCGCGACCTCGAACGCGCCGGCGGTCGCTCCGTCGATCCGGCCCATTTTGTCGGTCGCGATCCCGGCCGCTCGATCAAGCCGTCTTCTGCTCGCGAAGCCGCAGCTCGTCGATCATCTTCTGCCGCATGATGAATTTCTGCGCCTTGCCGGTCACGGTCATCGGGAATTCGTCGACGAAGCGGACGTAGCGCGGCACCTTGTAGTGGGCGATCGAGGCTTTGCAGAAAGCGGCAACCTCGCCTTCGCTCAGAGCAGCGCCTTGGCGCAGCCTGATCCAGGCGCAAAGCTCCTCGCCATATTTGGGGTCGGGCACGCCGAAGACCTGGACATCGGAAATCGAGGGGTGGGTGTAGAGGAACTCCTCGATCTCGCGCGGATAGATGTTCTCGCCCCCGCGGATCACCATGTCCTTGATCCTCCCGACGATGTTGCAATAGCCCTCCTCGTCGATGACGGCGAGGTCGCCCGTATGCATCCAGCGCGCCTCGTCGATGGCCTGGCGGCTGTTCTCCTCGTCGCCCCAGTAGCCGCGCATGACCGAGTAGCCCCGCGTCAGCAGCTCGCCGGGCGTGCCGCATGGAACGATAAGCCCTTCGAGATCGACGATCTTCACCTCGAGATGCGGCTGGATCCGCCCGACCGTCGAGACCCGCCGATCAAGCGGATCATCGGCCGAGCTCTGGAAGCTCACCGGGCTCGTCTCCGTCATGCCGTAGGCGATGGTGATCTCGCGCTGGTGCATGTCGGCAACGACCCGCTTCATCACCTCGATGGGGCAAGGCGAGCCGGCCATGATGCCGGTGCGCAGGCTCGTCAGGTCGAAGTCGCGGAAACGGGGATGGTCGAGGATCGCGACGAACATGGTCGGCACACCGTGGAGCGCGGTGCAGCGCTCCTCTTGCACCGCCTCGAGCACGGCCAGGGGATCGAAGCCCTCGCTCGGTATGACCATGCAGGCGCCGTGCGTGACGCAAGCGAGATTGCCGAGCACCATTCCGAAGCAATGGTAGAACGGCACGGGGATGCACAGGCGGTCCGTCTCGGTCAGCCGCATGGCCTCGCCGATGAAGAAGCCGTTGTTGAGGATGTTGTGATGCGTCAGCGTCGCGCCCTTGGGATTGCCCGTCGTGCCGCTGGTGAACTGGACGTTGATGGGATCGTCGAACTGGAGCGCGCCGGCGAGGCGCGCGATCTCGTGCGCCTCCTTCGCCGTGGCGCGGCCGGCGACCTCGTCGAAATTGAGCATGCCGGGCGTTGTCTCGGCGCCCATGCGGATGACGGTTCTCAGCGTCGGCAGGCGATGCGCGTCGAGATGTCCCGCGCGAGAGCGATCGATCTCCGGCGCGAGCGAACGGATCATGCCGAGATAGTCGCTCGTCTTGAAGGAGGGCGCCAGGATCAGCGCGGAACAGCCGACCTTGTTGATGGCGTATTCCAATTCATAGACCCGATAGGCGGGATTGATGTTGACGAGGACCAGGCCCGCTTTGGCGGTGGCAAATTGCGTCAGCACCCATTCGGCATTGTTCGGCGACCAGATGCCGATCCGCTCCCCCTGCTTCAGGCCAAGGGCGAGGAAGCCCGCGGCCAAGGCATCCGTCCTCTCCCTCAATTCGCGATAGCTCCAGCGAATGTCCTGGTGACGGACGACGAGCGCCGGCCGATCAGCGAACCGCAAGGCAACCCGGTCGAGATGGCCGCCGATCGTCTCGCCGATGAGCGGCAGGGTGCTGGCGCCGTGCACATAGCTGCGGGTCAGCCTGGCCATGCCCTCACCTCCCTCTCCCCTTGCCTATCGCCGGACGATCGATCGAGAACGTCTCCGGCTTGCTCCGGCTTGCGGCGGTCGGCTTCCTCTATAGGCGGGTCGCGGCCGGACGTCATCGGCTGCCGCAAATGGGCGCGGCGAGCGCGGTCCCAACGACATGGAACTTGTTCAGGCGCGCTCTAGGCCGCGTGGAGGCGCGCCTTCTCATTTCCGCGACGAGTTCATTGTGGGTTAGCACTCTCTTGCAACGAGTGCCAAACAGGCGTATTTGCATTCTGTGTCATTCGTGGTCGGGCCGCAGGGGCATTTTGCCTTCGGCCGACCTCAGCAAACAAAGAGGAAACGAGCACCATGAAATTTCGTCCGTTACACGATCGCGTCGTCGTCCGCCGCCTGGAGGGTGAGGAGAAGACCAAGGGCGGCATCATCATTCCCGACACGGCGAAGGAAAAGCCGCAGGAGGGCGAAGTGGTCGCCGTGGGCCCCGGAGCCCGCGACGAGAGCGGCAAGCTCATCCCCCTCGACCTAAAGGCGGGTGATCGGGTGCTGTTTGGCAAGTGGTCAGGCACCGAAGTCAAGATCGACGGCGAGGACCTTCTGATCATGAAGGAATCCGACATCATGGGCGTAATCGAACATAGGGTTGCTTCCAAGAAAGCGGCTTGAATCAATTACCCATCACAATGAGCTTGGAGCTTTAAGCCATGGCTGCGAAAGACGTAAGATTTTCCACCGATGCGCGCGACAGGATGCTGCGCGGAATTGATATTCTCAACAATGCCGTCAAGGTGACGCTCGGCCCCAAGGGCCGCAACGTCATAATCGACAAATCCTTTGGCGCGCCGCGCATCACCAAGGATGGGGTCACCGTCGCCAAGGAAATCGAGCTGCACGACAAATTCGAGAATATGGGCGCCCAGATGGTGCGCGAGGTCGCCTCGAAGACGAGTGACAACGCCGGTGACGGCACCACGACCGCGACGGTGCTCGCCACCTCGATCATGAAGGAAGGCATCAAGCTCGTTGCCGCCGGCATGAACCCGATGGACCTGAAGCGCGGCATCGATATAGCGG
>JBIOEK010000207.1:0-6992 GCA_044445925.1 Hyphomicrobiales bacterium | reverse complement strand
CTCATCCTCCCGGCCAGCCGCGATCGGGGCGCGTCGGCGGGCGCTCCCAGGTCATGCTATAGCGTCTTGCATCGGCCCGTTTGGAACTGAGGAGCATTCATGCACACGGTCAAATACAGGCTCGAAAATCCGGGCCTGCGCCCGCGCCGAACCAAGCTCGAGATTCCCGGATGGGCGGGCCAGCGCGAGCCCCGCATCGATGGCTCCCACGAATATGTGTGGCATTGCCTGCCGTTCACCGAGGGGGCCCAGTACGGGATCGAGCTGTTTTATCCCTATGAGAACGAGCTGCATGTCAGCACGCGGGATGGCCGCCTTGTCCTCGACGGGGACTTCGGGCCCAATCCCGAGACCGGCGTGGAATGGCCGCCCTTCAGAACCTTCGGCGAGCAATTCTATACATATCAGATACTCCTCGACCTCAACCCCGGCGAGGGTTTCGCGATCCGAACCGAACCCCATCCGCGCTTCTACACGGATCCGACCGACAGCGTCCCGATCGCCGTTCCGGCCTTGCTGCGAAACTGGTGGCCGATGATGTCGTTCATTGTTTTCAAGTCGCCGGCCGAAGGTCGAACGCATGTGTTCAGGCCCGGAGAACCCTTCGCCCAGATCTTGATCCTCCCGGCCGAAGCAAAGTTCGAGCTCAAGGAGATGGATGAGGAAGAGGCTGCCGAACGGGAGTTGCAAGGCCGGAGAATTCACGCAAGCCGCAATACCCTATCGGCCGAGACGCATTGGACATCGGCGAGCAATACGGTTTTCGACGGAACCTATCGGCACATTCTCCGCGCCGCCAAGGATAAGGAGAGAAAGAGCTCGGGATAGGCAAGGGGCGTGACCGATCGACGTTGAAGGAAGCGGGCCATATCGCCCCGCTTCCTGCATTTCGGGCAAGCGTTCTCAGCGCAGTCCGGATTTCTCAATAGCCCCTATAGCGGTGATGGTGATGGTGGTGATGGTAGCGACGGACAGGGCGATAGACCGGGGGGAGAAAACGGCGGAGCCCGCCGCCGTAGCGATGGTGATGATGATGATGGTGATATTGTGCGACCTGCACGCCGGAGCTTAGTTCCGCCGGCTCCGTCGCGCCACCCGCCGTGTCGACAGCCCTGAGCAAGGCCACGGCGTTGGGGATTGGGGCGAGGAGATCGCCGTATGAGCTCGCCTTCAGGATCTCGGCCGGATTCTGGGTGGGCGCGGAGGCCGCTTGGGCATTATCCATCATCGCTAGCGCGGCGACGGCTCCGAGCAGGCCGGCGATCTTCTTGTCCATATATCGCTCCTTGGGTCGTTGCGCGCCGTGCATGGGCGCCGGCGCCGCTATACCCCAAACGGCGTAGGGCGAGCAATCGTTCCATTTTCGGACGAGACACGCGGCCCATGGCCGGGGCACGGTTTTTTTTAGGTGAATCTGTAGCTCCGGCAGCTCCGGTGCTGCGGGCTTGGCTATGCTGAAGCGATCGGCGCCACGGTGGCGCCCCGAAGAGGAGGCGGCAATGACCCAGGAGGATGGCTTCCCTTCCCGGCGGCGGATCCTCGCGAGCGGTTCATTGGCCGCAACCAGCCTCGTGCTCGCCATGGGGACATCCTCCCGACCGAGCCTTGCCGCGACCCCTGCCTGCCATGACGGCGACGAGCCGACACTGCCCGAGACGGAGGGCCCGTATTTCAAGCCGGGATCGCCGAACCGCGGCGATCTGCGCGAGAAAGGGATCGGCGGGCGGCCGGTCGAGCTTTCCGGCCTGGTGCTGGCGCGCTCATGCCGGCCAGTCGCGGGCGCGCTCGTCGATCTCTGGCATGCAGACAGCAAGGGCGATTACGACAACAAGGGCTTGCGCCTGCGCGGCCATGTCTTCACCGGCCCGGATGGACGCTATTCCTTCCGCACCATCATGCCCGGCCTCTATCCGGGCCGCACGCGGCACTACCACGTCAAGGTGCAGGCGCCCAGGAGATCGGTGCTGACCACCCAGTTCTATTTTCCGAACGAGGACCGCAACGGCGCCGACGATCTGTTTCGCCGCGAGCTCGTGATGCGAGTCGCCACGACCAAGGATGCGCTCCTGGCGAGCTTCGATGTCGTGCTGGCCTTGGCATAGGCGCATGAATTCGATCGAGCTCCGGCTTGCGACCTGATGGGCGCGATCCGGCACAAGGCGCAGCGTCCCTCACCAATTGATGATGCTCATCAGGTTCGCGTCATTGTCCGTCCAGACGAGGCGCGAGCTCAATTCGTCGCGCCATTTGGAGATGCCGTCCTCCACCTCCGGCACTTTCCAAAGATCATGGTCGTGCGAATAGAGGGCCCAGCTCGAGGCATCGTCGCAATCGTCCTCCTCGCCCTCGGTCTCGAACCAGTTCACCTCCATGCCGAAGAGCGCCCCCATGCCGCGATGCAGCGGCGCCATCTCGAAGGTGTCGAGCTCGAAATTGATGGCGAGGATGCCGTCGGGCTCGAGATGCTTCATATAGATGTCGAAGGCTTCGCGCGTCATCAGATGCATCGGCGGAGAGGCGCCGCGGAAGGCATCGATGATGAGGAGATCGAATTTCTGCGAGCCGGCCTTCGCCTCGCGCTCGAGGGAGATGCGCCCGTCGCCCGGGACGATCTCGATCTTCGCCGGCCCGTCCTGGAGGAAGCTGAAATGACGCAGCGTCAGCTTGGTCACGGCCGGGTTGAGCTCGTAATAGCGAAGCACATCGCCCGGCTGACCATGCGAGGCGACCATGCCGACGCCGAGCCCGATGATGCCGACCTTGAGCGGCCCCTTGCCGTTACCGTCGCGGCGCTTCTTCTGGAAGCGCATGGCGAGGCCGACCCCGCTATCCTCGTTATAGCCGCAAGACGGCAGATTCCGCTTGTCCGCCACGATATATTGCGAGCCCTGATCGACCCCGGCCTGCTGCATGGCGAGCGAGCGGTCGGCCGGATCCTGCTCGTCCGTCAGGTAGACCTGCACCACCCCGTAGAAATTGCGGATGCGCGCGACGTTGCTGCCTTCATTGGTGATCTCGGCATAGGCTTCCCTGGCGACGCCGATCCCGAACATGACGAGCCCCGCCATGATGGCGAGGCGCACGCGCTTTTCGGCCTGCGGCGCCAAGGCACGACGCTCGAGCCAGAAGCCGAGGCCGGCGACGACCGCGATGACCAGGGGATGCTCGTAGAAATCCTTGAACAGCAGCGGCGAGAGCAAGGTGACGAAGGCCCCGCCCAGCGCCCCGCCGAGCGCGACCGCCATGTAGAAGCGCGGCAGATCGCGCGCCTGCGGCTGCAGGGCGACCATCTCGCCATGGCAGATCATGCAGCCCGCAAACAAGGTCGCGCACTGCAGGCCGAGTTGCAGGATGAGGTCGCCCGAGGATTCGGGGCGCGCCAGGAACTGGGCGAGCGCCGCGAGCGCCACGAAGGCGACGAGTAAGGGACACGCCGATAAGCGCTCTGATGGCCGAAGACGATGACGAAGGTCAGAAGATAGAGGCTGAGCGGCAGGACCCATAGGAAGGGCACGACGGCCGACCATTGCGAGATCTCGTTCGTCGTCGCGAGCAAGAGCACGGAACCGAGCGCCGCGTAGAGGAGCCAGAGCCAAAAATCCGATCTTGCCTCCGCGCGCCTATTGGTCGCGGGCGCGGCATCGGTCTCCGCGCCCGAGGGGCTTCTCGCGACGATGATGGCGCATATGGCGAACAGCAACGCGTAGGCTATGAACGCATAGGACCAGATCTTCGTCTGGTTCAGCGTGGTGATGAAGCGCTCGAAGATGAAAGGATAGCTCAGGAGCCCGAGGAAGGAGCCGAAATTCGAGATGGCGAAGAAGCGCGAGGCGAGGAGGTTCCGGTCAAGATGGCCGAGCCAGCGTTGCAGCAGGGGCGAGGTCGTCGAGAGCACCACATAGGGCACGCCCACATAGGCGCCGAGCAGATAGAGGATGCGCCAGACCGGATCACGCGAATCCGTGGGCTTCAGCGCGTCCGAGGGCGTGATCGGCAGGAAGACGAGGATGGCGGCGAGCAGAATGGCGATCTGGACGAGGGCTTGGGTCCGTAGCGTCAGCGGCCGGGTCACCGCATAGGCGTAGGCATAGCCGGCGAGCAGCGCGCATTGGAAGAACAGCATGCACACCGTCCAGGTCGTGGCGCTGCCGCCGAACCAAGGCAGGATGAACTTGCCGAGCATCGGCTGGACCTGGAACAGAAGGAAGCCCGCCAACCCCATGGTCGCGGAGAAGAGCAGGATGACGGGCAATCTCGACCTCACGCGCAGTCTCCTTCGTTGAAGCTCGGTTTTGAAATGCATGCCCTGGCGGGGCGTGGCGGGCGCCGATCTTGCGAATAAATCACGCGACGGCAACATTTGGATCGTTCGGCGGCTTCAACCTAAAGCGAAAACGCTGCAAGCGCGACAGCGCCTCCGGCAGCGCCGGATAGGGTCAAAGGCTCACGCTTGACAGGGCAATGCCACGAAGTAGCATGGGCACCAACACCGTTGTCACCACTGGAACACGAAATGAATTCGCTCGAGGCCGCCATGCGGGTTCTCCGGCTCGCCGATCAGAGCCGCCCGGTGTTGCGTGTCGGCGAGGTCAGCCGCGAGCTCGGACTGCAGAAGAGCACCGTGTCGCGCCTCCTGCGGACCATGAGCGAGCACGAGCTCATCGAGCGCGAACGCTCCGGCCAGGGCTATGTGGCAGGCCGCCGAGCCCTCGTCCTCGCTGACCTCTATCTGTCGGCCCACACCTTGCTCGATCTCGTCGACAGCGCCGTCAATGCCCTCGTCGGGGAGTTCGAGTTCGTGGGCTATGTGGCTGCCCTGTCGGGCGCGGACATCGTGGTGCTGCGCGTCAAGCACGGCCGCTATCCGCTGCGCCTCGTGCAGGAAGTGGGCAAGCGCATTCCGGCAACCTCGACGGCGCTCGGCTTGGCCTTGCTCGCCCGCAAATCCGATGCCGAGGCCTTGGAGCTTGTCCGCGCCGACACTGACGCGCACGCCGAGCCCTCCCTGCTTGCCGGGAGGCTCGACGAGATCAGGAGCGAGGGGATGGCCTCGATCTCCGGCGCCATCATTCCGGGCATCGCGGCGATCGGTGCCGCGGTGGGCGAGCCCGGCGGCAACGAGGCGCTGGGATTCGCGCTCTCCTATCCGGTGAGCGCGGCCGACGACAGGCTCACGGCGCGGATGGCGGTGCGGGTGCGCGAGGAAGGCCTGCGGATCGGCACGCGTCTCGGCGATCCGGCCTGGACCGCCCTCGATCCCGGGGCCAGGATCATCGAGATGCGCTCCTTGCAGCCGTCGCGGCAGCGGCGCGCCCCGCGAGCCCGCAAGGCTACGGGCTAGAACCTGCCATGGACTTGGAATGGAGGCTTCGTTGAGGGGCGAAGAGGCGCAAGACCCAAGGCCGCGCGCCATGTCGACGGCGCATTGGGCCGCTTGGCCGAGATCGCACCGCTGAGAGGGAGGAACCAGATGGACAAATTCGCATTCGGCAAATTCTCGCGTCGGCAGCTTTTGCAAGGCGGCGCCTCGGCGGCCGCCGCATTCGCCGCCATCGGCCCGGACAAGGCGCTGGCAGCCCAAGAGCTGCACATCATGATGGCCGGCGGTTCCTGGAAGGATTTCGTCGACAAGAGCTTCGTCGAACCCTTCGCCAAGGCCAACAACGTCGAGATCGTCTGGAAGCTCGGGCTGGCAATGGAGCCGATCATCATGGCCCAGCAGCGCCGGCCGCAATGGGATCTCGTCCATACGGGCCAAACAAAGTCCGAGCAGCTCGGCTCCATGGGGCTCTATCGCCCTTGGACGGCGGACAAGCTGCCGAATCTCGCCAAGATCCATCCCTCGTTCAAATACGAGCATCTCGCCGGCAAGTGCCACACCCCCTACGGGCTCTGCGTCAACACCAAGGAGATCAAGCGGCAGGTCGATTCCTGGACCGATATGTGGGACCCCGCCTTCAAGGGCAAGGTAGCGTTCCCGGCCTGGAACTGGATCGGCGACGAAGTCTTCCAGGCGATCAATATCGCCTTCGGCGGCACTTCCGACAATATCGATATCGGGGTCACCAAGTTCAAAGCGCTGTTCAAGGACAATGACTGCCAGATCATCAACAATGTCGAGCACACGCTGCAGCTGCTGAAGGCAGGCGAAGTCTGGATCTGCCCCCATTTCGGGGGGCGGGTCGTGCAGGCTGCGGCTGCCGGCGCGCCGGTCGAATTCACGATCCCGAAGGAGGGCGGCCTTTCCTGGATCTGGAATACGGCGCTCGTCAATAATCGACCGGCGGAATCGACCGAGCTCGCCTTCAAGTATCTCGACACCACGCTCGACGCCGAGAGACAGATCGCCTTCGCGCGGCTCACCGGCTATCCGCCGACCAATATCGAGGCGATGAAGAACCTGCCGCCCGAACTCAAGAAGCTCGCCATCAGCGACACCGATGTCGAGCTGCTCGGCAAGCTGCAGCGGCAGGTCGATTTCATGACCCAGTTCGCCTATCGGGACCAATTCGCCGATCGCTGGAACAAGGAAGTGCTTGCGGCGAAGTGAGCCGCGCAGGCCTTGGTCATGAGTATCGATCCGGCCCCGGTCCTGCGGCTCGACCAGGTCGTCAAGCTCTATGGCGGCGCGACCGCCGTCGGCCCCATCGACCTCGACGTCGGCAAGGGCGAGCTATTGACGCTGCTCGGGCCTTCGGGCTGCGGCAAGACGACGACGCTCCACATCATCGCCGGCCTCACGAGGCCGACGCAGGGACGCCTCGTCCTCGCCGGGCGCGAGATCACCCATCTCGCCCCGCCCTATCGCGATGTCGGGCTCGTGTTCCAGAATTACGCCCTCTTCCCGCATCGCACGACGGCCGAGAACATCGCCTTCGGGTTGCGCATGCGCAAGGTGCCGAAGGCTGAGATCGCCGAACGCGTCTCGCGCATGCTGAGGCTCGTCGGCCTTTCGGGCGTGGAAGGGCGCTTGCCGCATCAGCTCTCGGGCG
>JBIOEK010000206.1:0-6994 GCA_044445925.1 Hyphomicrobiales bacterium | reverse complement strand
TTCCCCCCGGTCATGGCGGCAGCGATCGCATAGGTGCCCGCCTCGATCCGGTCGGAGACGATGTTGTGCCGGGCCGCCCGCCAGGCGGTGCCGCCCCTTACCAGGATGCGGTGGGTGCCCGCGCCTTCGATCAGGGCGCCCATGGCGATGAGGCAATCGGCGAGGTCTTGCACCTCGGGTTCGCGCGCGGCATTGAAGATCTCGGTCTCGCCCTTAGCCTGGGTCGCTGCCATCAGCGCCGTCTCGGTGGCGCCGACCGAGGGCGTGCCGAGCACGATGCGCGCTCCGGTGAGGCCGGACGGGGCCTCGGCCGCGATATAGCCGCCCTCGATGCTCACCGTCGCGCCGAGCGTCGCGAGCGCCCTCAGATGCAGGTCGACCGGGCGCGCTCCTATGGCGCAGCCGCCCGGCAGCGAGACGCGGGCCCGGCCGAAACGCGCGACGAGCGGGCCGAGAACGAGGACGGTGGCGCGCATGCGACGAACCGTGTCGTAGGCCGCCTCGCAGTTCTGCGCCTTCGAGGCGTCGAGCACCACATGCCTTTGCCCGCGCTCGGCGACGGCGACCCCATAGGGCTCGACGCAGCGGAGCATGGTGTCGACGTCGGTGACGCGGGGCAGGTTGGTGAGCGTCAGCTTCTCGGGGCTCAGCAGCGCAGCCGCGATCTGCGGCAGGGCCGCGTTCTTGGCGCCCGAAACATCCACCGCGCCGTCGAGCCGCCTGCCGCCACGGATGACGAGCCTATCCATCGTTCACCTTCGCTCTGATCTGCTGATAGGTGGCTTTAGATTGGTCTTGTCAAGCCGGGGTCCGTCTCGGAAGCCGTCGAGCCGATCCGGCGCGGCGCCCGTGCAATGAGCAAGGTTTCGGCCTCAGCCGCCGAGCGCCCCTTGGGTGTTGACGTAGAGCGCGTAGAGCGACTGGCTCGCCGCCATGAAGAGGCGGTTGCGCATCCGCCCGCCGAAGCAGACATTGGCGCAGCGCTCGGGCAGCCTTATGCGCCCGATCAGGCGGCCCTCGGGGTTGTAGACGACGACGCCGTCGAGCTCGTCCGAGCCCATGCCCCAGCCGCACCAGAGATTGCCGTCGACATCGCAACGGAAGCCGTCGGGCGTCCCTGGACCTGCGTCGATGAAGACCTTTCCGTTGGCGAGCGACCTGCCGCCCACGACATCATAGACGAGGATCAGGCGGTTCGGGATGGCCCGCGATTCCACGAGATAGAGCTTCTTCTCGTCCGGCGAGAAGCAAAGGCCGTTCGGACCTCTGATGTCGCTCGCGACCGCGACGGCCTCGCCGGTCTCGCCATCGACCCGGTAGACATTCTGCGGCGATTGCGGCTCGCTGCGCCGGCCTTCGTAATTGCTCAGGATGCCGAAGGGAGGGTCGGTGAACCAGATCGAGCCGTCCGACTTGACCACGACGTCGTTTGGCGAATTGAGCTTCTTGCCCTGGTAGCGGTCCAGCAGGACCGTGATCGACCCGTCATATTCGGTCCGGGTCACGCGACGCCCGCCATGCTCGCAAGTGACGAGGCGGCCCTGGCGGTCGCGGGTATTGCCGTTGGCGAAATCCGAGGGGCTGCGAAATATGCCGACCGCGCCGGTTTCCTCCTCCCATTTCATGATGCGGTCGTTGGGAATGTCGCTCCACAGGAGGTAGCGGCCATCGCCGAACCAGACCGGCCCCTCGCACCAGCGATATCCCGTCGCCAGCCGCTCGACCGCTGCGCTGAAGATCCGATATTGCGCGAAGGACGGATCGAGGATCTCGATCGCCGGATCCGGGTAGCGCTCACTCGGTTGCCACGACACGCACATCCTCCTTTTGATCCGCTCTCGCGCCCGAGCCTATTGGCGATCTGGGCGAGCCGACAGACATCCGGGCTCAGGCGATGTCTGTCAATACCGCCCCACGGCTCGCAGTTCAGGTCAATGGCCGGCGTTGACGCCTCGCACCCCGGCACTTCGCGGCTACTCGATTCACGCATCGGCACCGGGCATTTCCTCTCCCCGCTTGCGCTACGGGATGCACACATCTTTGGCGGAGCCAGCACGCGAGTCGCCGTCGAGCCCCTCGTTCCTGTTGCGTTCTCGGTGCGCTTCAATTATCATGCACCCTCAAGACGATGTGCCGCGGCCCATGGCCGGGGCACGGTTTTTTGAGAAGTTGAATCTGTAGTTCCGCCGCTTCGAGCCTTGCGCTGGTCGCGCAGCAGCGATCTGGCGCGGCCTTAATTCGCCGGTTGGCCCCGATCTGCGCGGCCTGCGCCAGGCTTTTGCGGCGAAGCGCGTCCGGCGTCCGGCCAATCAAATAGCCAGCTACCGGAATCCGATCACTCAATGTTCAGAATCAACATTCCTCAACATTCTGAAGCCGGATTGATCGCCGCGGAGCGCGCGGTTTCTTCTCTGAAAGCCGATAGATTTCAGAGTGATAGGCTGAGGCTCGCATGGCCAGAGCGTGCCCGGCACGTCTATCCCCCCATCGGCGCCGCAATCGCCGAAAAGCGCAAAGTTTTGGTGCCCGAATGTGAAAGGCTCAAGGCGAGTGGCCATCGATCACCAAGATTCAAGGGATTCGTGCGCTGCCTGCCCCAAATCTTCGAATGCTTGCCGCCAGCGTGAGCGCGATGACGCCGACGAGAAGAGCGAAGACGCAGACCGCCCCAAAAAGTCCCAGCAGCTGGGTGCCGAATCCGATGCCGATCGCAGGCAGCGCTACGCCCAGATAAGAGACGATGTAGAAGCTCGAGGCGACGTCGGCGCGCCGGCTTTCCGGCGCGATCTCGTTGACGAGGGCCATGCTCCCCATGAAACCCAGGCCCTGCCCGGCGCCGGCGACGAGCGTTGCCGCGACGAGCAGCGCGGCCGAGTGCAATGGCACGGCGAGGACGAAGCCGCCCAAGCCGATCGGGAGCAGGACGAGGCCCGAGGTCATCGTCGTGCGGAACGGCAGGCTTCGCAGCAGCGTTTGTGCGATCGCCGAGGTGCCGAGCATCAGGAAGACCACCCCGCCTCCGATCGCGAGGTTAGGCAACTCAAGAAGCGTCGCCACATAGCTCGGCGCCAGGGTCAGGAACAGCGCCGTCGCCCCCCACGCCGTAAACGACGTCGCCGAGGCCAGCATGAACTCGCGCCGGATTTCGTGTGGAACATGGGGGATGCGCAACCTCAACGAGATGGCATGCGGCTCGGCGACGGTTTCGGGCATCGCGGCGAGCGCTGCGACCGGGATCATCAGAACGAGGCAAACGAGAAAAGGCAGCCTCGTCGGCCAGCTTCCATATTGCGCGACGAGCCCGGCGAAGATCGGGCCGAGCGCGGCGCCGCCGACATTGGCGACCGAGAACAGGAAGGCCGCCTTCCTGGTGTTCCGGGTCGGCTCGAGCTCGGAGAGCGCGGCGATCAGGGCCCCCGAGACGATCGCCGTTGCGACCCCTTGCACGGCGCGAGCCAGGAACAGAGAGGCAAGGCCTTGCGCGGTCGCGAAGATGGCCGTCCCGGCCGCCGCGAAGGCCAGGCCCGCGAGCAGCACGGGGCGCCGCCCGATCTGGTCGGAGATATGGCCGAACAGCAGCAGGGACGGCAGGAGAGCGAGCACGTAGACCGCGAAGATCAAGGTCAAGACGCCGGAAGAGAAATGCATCTCCTCCTGGTAGACATGGTAGAGAGGGGTCGGGATCGTCGTGCCGACGAACAACATGACACCCGCATAGACCAGCAGCCAGGACGCCTGCGCCGGGCCGAGCGCGAACTTCGCGGGTTGATTCATGATGACTGCCGGCTCGCAAGCGGCCGCGCCCGTGCCGGACGGCTCGAGCCGAAAGCTTGGGAGCGGAGAGGGCGGTTGCGCGCTCCTCCCTCCTGGAGGCAGCCGAAGGCAGGAGGGAGGAAGGCAATCGCCGTTGCTTTCGAGTGCGATTAGCCGCGAGCGCGCGGCGAGGGCGTCAGGCGGCGCGCTGGACGTTCTGCGGGAACATGTGCTTGCGCGCCTCCTCGTCCAACTCGGCCTTGAAAGTGAATTTTTCCTTCAGGGCTCTCGCCCGCTCGGCCGCAGGTCGGGCGCTGATCTCGTCGAACAGCCGCTTGAGGTTCGGCATCTTGGCCCAGGCATTCTCGCCGAGGATGAAGGGCACCGCTCCGGCCCAGCCCCAAACCGCCATGTCGACGATCGTATAGGTCTTGCCGAGCATGTAGGCATGCTTGCCGAGCTGCGCGTCGAGGATGCTCCAGTGACGCTGCGCCTCATAGAGATAGCGATTGATCGCGTAGGGAAGCTGCTCGGGCGCGTGGTGCTTGAAATGCACCGCCTGTCCCGAATAAGGACCGATCCCGGTCGCCACGAACATCAGCCAGGACAGGAGCTGTCCACGCGCCGCAGGCGTGTTCTCGGGGAGGAACTTGCCGCTCTTCTCGGCGAGATAGAGCAGGATCGCATTGCTGTCGAACACGGTCGCGTCGCCGTCGACGATGGCGGGCGTCTTGCCGTTCGGGTTGATCGCCAGGAATTCCGGCTTGAATTGCTCGCCCTTGCGCGTGTCGACGGGAACCACCTCGTAGGGGAGGCCGGATTCTTCGAGGAACAAGGCCACTTTCGCCGGGTTGGGAGAAGGGTGATAATAGAATTTGATCATGTTTCGCTTCCTGTTTGGGCCCCCGCCTGGGATGGAGCTTGGCGGGGTGGCGCGAGTAAGGCCATGCCTTCGAGACGGTGCTGCGAACTCCGTCACCGCATCGGGGAAGGCGCAGGCTTGTGAAAGGCTTTACACCTTTCCGCTAGACTCTCGCCATGCCGTCGACGCATGGGGCCCCCATGGAACCATCACAGTGGCGTGAGCAGAAAAACCGCCGCTCGCTGGCGCGCCTGCTGAAGGCCTTGCCGGCGGTCTTCCCGGCCCCGGTGCTCGGACGGGCGCTCGGCCTTCCGCTTATTCCGCCGCTGCCGAGGCTTGCGGTCGACGCCTATTGGCGTGCCCATCCGCTGCGTGCCGACCGCTTGGCGCGCGCTCTCGCCGCGAGAAGCGGGGCTCCCCCCGGCTGGAGCTGGCGCCTCGCATCGGATGCAACGCCCGGGCCCTCCGCGAGCTTCCGGATCCCTCCGACGCCTTATCGCGAGCGCGAGTTCAGGCTAGGACCCGGCTATTGCTGCGTGTGCGGGCAGAAGATCCATCGTTTCGGGTGGCATGTCGACCTGTGGGATCGTGGCCCCAACAAGAACGCCGAATGGCATGCCTGCTGCGTGGTGGCCTGGAAGCTCTGGAACGCTCCGAGCGAAGAGGTGCGATTGCTCAAGCGGCTGCAGAAGCACCGTTGCGCCGAGACCGGAAAGCGCCTCATGCGCTCGGCCGAGATCGACCACAAGGTCCCATTGTTCAAGGTCTGGCGCGAGCATCGCGACGCGTCCTGGCCAGAGCTCCTCGGTTTCTGGGGCCTGCCCAATCTGCAGGTCATCAACCGAGACGTCCATGTCGCCAAATGCGCTAGCGAAGCGAAGTCGCGCATGGGGAGGCCGAGGGCCGGCGACGCCTTCTGGCCCTCGGTCCGGCATCTGATGGAATCGCTCGAAGGCGCGCTCGCCCTATCCGATAAGATCCGAGAAGCTCGCTAGAGCCAGTCGCTCGAGGTTGGAGATTGCCGCCATGGATCGCAACCTCTTCGACGATGTTCCGACCGATATTGCCGAAGAGCGAGTCAGCAATTTGCTCGTCACCCCGAATCTGAAGATCGAGCGCATCGTCTCCACCGGCCAGGCGAGCCCGGCGGAGTTCTGGTACGATCAGCCATGGGGGGAATGGGTCGTGGTCCTCGCCGGATCGGCGGGGCTGAAGATCGAAGGCGAGAGCGAAATCCGCGTTATGCGCAAGGGCGATCACATCCAGATTCCGGCTCATCGGCGCCATCGCATCGAATGGACCGATAGCGGTCGACCGACGATCTGGCTCGCCGTGCATTACCGGTGAGGAGGGGCTCGGCTCGCTCTTCGATGCCATGCCCGAGGCCGCCCTTCCAGGCCGGAAGGGCGTGACTTTCCTACCCCGCGAAGGCCGTGGCTGCGAAACGCGGATAGACCTCCGCGATCTCGCCGCGGACGCGCTTGCGGATCAAGGCGAGCATCGCGGCATCGGGTGCCGGCGTCTCCGGCACGCTCTTGGGCCGATCGAAGGCAAAGCCCGTATTGTCGAGAACCTCCTCGAGGCCATGGCCGGGGTGCAGGCTCCGCAGGCGGAAACGGTGGCGCGCGCGGTCATAATCGAATAGCGCGAGATTGGTCAAAAGCGCATGGGGCCCTCCAGGGCGGTAGACGCCTTCTTCGCTCCGTCCGGGCGCGCTGATGAAATCCACCTTGTCCACCATGACGCGCCGCGAATGCTCCTCACGGAACAAGATGACCCTCTTCACAAGGAAATACAGATAGGCCGAGCCGAAGGAACCCGGCCAGCGAATATCTGTCACCGGATAGGTTCCGGTTCCGACGAGGTTGATATTGCCCTCGCCATCGATCTGCCCTCCTCCAAGGAAGAAAGCGTCGACCCTGCCTTGCGCGGCGCAGTCGAAGAGCTCGACGCCGCCATTGGTGAAGAAATTGTTCTTGATCGATCCGAGTACCGAGACCCACAGCGCTCCGCCCGAACGCGCCCGCGCCAGCAAGGCGCCTGCGCCGGGGATCGGCGAGGCGGCGCCGACCGCCACATGGCGGCAGCCGGCGAGCAGCTCCGCGATGGTGCCGATCAGCAGTTCCTGACGCGTGGGCGCGTCGCGCGGCGGCATGGCGCTCATTCGGCCGCCATGGGCGGGCGCTCGAGCCATCGCTCGAGCATTCGGCGAAAGCCCTCGGAGGTCTTTGCCGCCGCCGCATAGTCGCGCAAGAAGGCTTCGTCCTGCCCATAGCGATCCCATAAGCCGAGCGGCCATGCCCCGGCCTTGGCCTCGACCACGGCCGAAACATAAAGGGCGGGAATGACGCCGGCCGCGAGGCTCTCATCCGCCAGGAG
>JBIOEK010000205.1:0-7041 GCA_044445925.1 Hyphomicrobiales bacterium | reverse complement strand
GGCAAGGAGGGGAGCGGTCGGCCTGCGCTAGGTGCGGTTTCCCGCCCTCGCCTAAGCCGCTTGCGCCTGCCGATCCTTGTCCGGGGTGTCCGCCGCCGCCGCGATCCATGCATTCGCGTCGAGCGTCGCCTGGCGCGGCAGGTTCAGAATCACCACCGTGCCTTTCCCCTCGCGCGACTTGATGCGAAGGCGCCCGCCATGCAGCTCGATGAGCGAGCGGGCGATGGCGAGGCCGAGGCCCGACCCCGGGCTCGACTTCAGCGGATCGGCATTCACGCGTTGGAAGGGGCGCCCGAGATCCGCAAGCCTGTCCTTCGGTATGCCGATGCCGGTATCGCCGACATAAATGCTCACATGGGAATCATAGAGCTGCGCCTTGATCTTGACGCTGCCGCCTTCCGGCGTGTGGCTGATCGCGTTGCGCGCGAGATGCACGAGCACCTTCACGAGGGCACGAGGATCGCCGAGGACATGCCCGGTGCTCGGCGCGCTGACCGTCAGCGTGAGCTTCTTCGCATCGGCGGCGCCGGCGACGCTGACGACGGCCTCCCCGACGAGATCCTTCAGCAGCACGGGCATCCTGTCGATGCGCCGCCGCCCGGCCTCGATGCGCGACATCTCGAGGATGTCCGAGACGATCGAGAGCAGATATTGGCCGCTGCGGCGGATATCGCTGACATATTCCCCGTATTTCTCGCTGCCGAGGGCGCCGAACATCCCCGTTTCCATTATCTCGGAAAAGCCGATGATGGCGTTCAGCGGCGTGCGCAACTCATGGCTCATATTGGCGAGGAATTCGGCCTTGGCACGATTGGCGTTCTCGGCCCGCTGCCGCTGGTCGAGATAGCGGTCGGCGAGGGCTGCGAGCTCCGTCGATTGTTGCTCGACGGCGAGCCTCGAGCGTTCGAGGTCGGTGAGCGCCGCGATCAGCCGCTGCTCCTTCTCGATGAGCTCCTGCTCGTTGCGCCAGATATTCGTGAGCGCGTTGCGCATGTTGGCGCGAATGCGTTCGCCCTCGCTGCTTGCGGCGCGCGCCCGTCGCCGCTGCCAGAGGAAGGCGGCGAACAGCAGCAGGAGCATCAGCGAAACGAGCGCGGCTACCCGGGCGAGCTGGCGCGCGTGCTCACGCCATAGGGCGAGCATGTGCGAAGTCGGCGCGACGATTGCGACCTCGCCCAGCGGCTCGGCAAGCTCGCGTACCGCCACGATGGCGTCGACGCCGTCGGGCGTGGTCGCTCGGGCGGCACCGGAGCGGTTCGAAGGGGCCTCGTGGTCGCGGCCGACGAGATCGGCGATGGAACCGATGCGTCGGCGGAATCCGAAGCTTGCGACCATATGCCCCGAATGGTCCGTCACGCCGACCAGCATCTCGCCCGCCTGGAAGCTCAGGGGCACGGTCGCTGCCAAAAGCTTCTGCACGTCGGAGAGCCTCTCCCCGTCGGAGAGCGTCCGCGCCGGTGACGCGATGCCACCCTGCCGATCCAGCCTTTCGGCGATCAGCGAAGCCATCGCGTCGGTCTGTTCCAACGCCTGTCTGAGATGCTGATCGCGCGCGGCATAGAGGCTCGCGAGCGTTTCTGCGATCAAGAGCAGTGCGGCACAGATGGACAGGAGGGTGAGCGCGATCGGGGTCAGCAACCGTCCGGGGCGAAGGAACCGCGCCCTTCTGGTCCTCGTCTGGTCCCCCGGAGCACTCGCGTGCAAGGGCGGCACGGCCGCGTCGAAGCGCGCCAAGCTCTGGCCTCCTTGGAACAATGACTGGAATTTTCGGCGGGGAAATACACGCCTCATCCCCTTCGAATCAGTTCCATTCGAATCTTCCGTGGACTCCTTGTCCAGCACAAACTGCACATTGCCGAAATTTTTTGGACAAAAATGGAACAGAATCGATCTGCAGAAGTCGAAACGACACTTGCGAATACTTGCTACGCCGCGCTCTTCGCCCTATGAGCGTCGTATTTCTGCCTCGATCGCGGCGTCGGGCAGGCTGGCGTGTGGTGGAGCGTGCTCCATCCGAGGCAGGTCCGACAAGGCGCTCAGGCGAGCGAGCGGGTGACGATGTCGCTGACCTCCGGGGATAGATCGGCCTTGCCGGCGATGCGGCGAAGGGCCATCTCGGCCTTGAGGCGGCGATTGGGCTCTATGCTGCGCCAGGTGCGAAATGAGGTGAGCAGCCTTGCCGCGACCGAAGGGTTCGAGGCGTCCAGCTCGGCAACGACCTCGGCGATGAAGTCGTAGCCCGCGCCGTCGGCGCGATTGAATCCCGAGGGGTTGCCGGTTGCGAAGCTCATCAGCAAGGCATAGATCCGGTTCGGATTGGCGAAGGAAAAGGCGCGATGGCTCGTGAGGCGTCTCACTGCCTCGAGCGTGCCAGGCTCGGGGATACGCGCCTGCAACGCGAACCATTTGTCGAGGATGAGCGGATCTTGGCCGTGGGCGCGCTCGAAATCCGCGAGCGCTGCCTCCCGCATCAAGGATGGGGCGCGCGTCAGGGCGCTGAGCGCCGCAAGCTTGTCGTTCATATTGTCGGCCGCCTCGAATTGGGCCTGAGCGAGCTTGCCGTGCCGCGCTGGGGCGGTGATCACCAGGAGCGCCAGCGCGCTGTTGCGCAAGCTGCGCCGCGCGGCGCTCTCGGCGTCGGGCGAATAGGGGGGAGGCTGCGCCAGCCGCTCATAGCTTGCGAGCAAGCGCGCTTCCAGCGCCTGCCCCATGCTGTGCAGCAGCGCATTGCGGACCTCCAATATGACGTCGGGATCGACATTCGTGCCGATTTCCCGAGCCATATCCTGCTCGGAAGGGATCGATAAGGCCTCGGCCGCGAAGGCGTGGTCGGCTTGCTGCGTCAGCAAGCCCTCGAGCGCCGCGAAGAAACGCGGATCGAAGGGCAGGGCAAGCGATCGGCCCGGCTCCCTGATCGCGGCGAGCATCATTCTCGCCGCGAAGCTCTGGATCGCCTGCCAGCGGTTGAAGCCGTCGCGGTCATGAGCGGCGAGCAGCAACAAGTCCTCGATCGTTTGGGGACAATCGAGCCGCACCGGCGCCGAGAAGCCGCGCAGCAGCGAAGCGACCGGCTTTTCGTCGAGGTCGCGGAAAACGATCTCGGCGCTCGCCTGCCTCAGCGTGAAGACGCCGTCCCCATGCCAGTCGGGATGGTCGCAGATGAGCGCGAGCTCCTGTCCCTCTTGCGACAAGAGCCCCATCGCGATCGGGATCTCGACCGGCATCTTCTCGGATTGGCCAGGCGTCGGCGGCGTTGCCTGGGTGAAGGTGAAGGTCGAGCTGCGCAGGGCCTTGTCGTGGCGGTGGCTCACACTGACCACCGGCGTGCCGGCCTGCTCGTACCAGCGCATGAATCCCGAAAGGTCGCGGCCGGCTACCTGCGCGAAGCAGGCGAGGAAATCCTCGACCGTCGCCGCCTTGCCGTCGCATCGCGTGAAATAGAGATTCATTCCGCGCCGGAAGGCGTCGGCACCGACGATCCGCGCCAGCATGCGGATCACCTCTGCGCCCTTCTCGTAGACGGTCGCCGTGTAGAAATTGTTGATCTCGTGATAGACCTGCGGGCGCACCGGATGGGCGAGCGGGCCCGCGTCCTCGGCGAATTGGACGAGGCGCAAGGTGCGAACATCCGAGATGCGCTCGACGGTGCGCGAGCGCATATCGGAGGTGAATTCCTGGTCGCGGAACACGGTCAGGCCTTCCTTCAGCGACAATTGGAACCAGTCGCGGCAGGTGATCCTGTTGCCGGTCCAGTTATGGAAATATTCATGCGCGATGATCGCCTCGATATGGGCGAAGTCCGTGTCGGTCGCCGTCTTCTCGCTCGCCAATACGTATTTGTCGTTGAAGATATTGAGCCCCTTATTCTCCATCGCGCCCATGTTGAAGTCCGATACGGCGACGATGTTGAACACGTCGAGATCGTATTCGCACCCGAACGCCTCCTCGTCCCAGCGCATGGAGCGCTTCAAAGCCTCGAGCGCGAAGCTGGCGCGCTGCTCCTTGCCGGGCTCGACATAGATGCCGAGCTCGACTCCGCGCCCCGAGCGCGTCTCGAAATGACCCGGCACGCAGCCGAGGCGGCCCCCGACCAGCGCGAACAGATAGGAGGGCTTGGGCCAGGGGTCGTGCCATACCGCGAAGTGGCGGGTTGTCCCTTCGATCTCGCCCTGCATCACGAGATTGCCGTTGGCGAGCAGCACCGGGGCTTCTTCGCGCTCGGCCTCGATGCGCGTCGTGTAGACCGCAAGCACGTCGGGGCGATCCTGGAAATAGGTGATGCGCCGGAAGCCCTGCGCTTCGCATTGGGTGCAATAGGTTCCGTTCGAGCGATAGAGGCCGGAGAGCTTGGTGTTGGCCATCGGATCGAGCTTGGTCTGGATGTCGAGCACGAAGCGCCGCGCCGGCGGGGAGGGGAGGATGAGCGCGCTGTCGCTCAGCACATATTCGCCAGCTTCGAGACGCCGGCCGTCGAGGGCGATCGACAGGAGGCCGAGCTCGTCGGCGTCGAGCCGCAGCGGTGCGCCAGGCACGCCTCCTTGCGGGTTCGGCGCAAAGGCTGTGCGGGCCCGCACCCGCGTCTCATGAGGCATGAGCCTGACGTCGAGATCGACCGTCTCGACGAGGTAATCCGGAACGCAATAATCCTCGAGGCGGATCGCTGGGGATGTTTCAGGTCGCATACGAGCTCTCGCGGGCTTCGGCGGCTCGGTCTCGCACGGTGAGCCTCGAGATGCGTGGGATATTGTATGACGAGCTTCCAGTCGATCCCCAATCAACCACATCGTGACATCGAGCTTGGCGTGCATCGGGGCCGGCCTCGCGGCCCCAGCACGTCGCGCTTCGCCCGAGATGCGCTAGCCGCTCGCCGCATCTCCCGCGCCTGTGGGCTCGGCATGGCCCACGAAGCGCAGGATGCCCGCGATCTCGTGCTTGGCGGCCTGCTCGATTTCGTCGACCGCGGCGTGGACGCTGGCGACATCCGTGTCGAAGGGCGCGAGGCAATGGAAATGAACAACGAGGCCCGCCGGGGTCTCCCGCACCCGCACATTGTGCACATTGGCGATTTTTCCGGCCTTCGCCGCAGCGCGCGCCAAAGCCTCGGCGATGCCGGAGGAGGTCGAGGCATCCGCCGGGGTGCCTGAGAGCTGGCGCATCTCCAAGGGCTCGATATGGGTCTCGACCTCGGTGGCCGGGCCGAACTCGTCGCGCATGGCGGCCTCGAGCCGGGTGGCGCGCGCATGCGCCTCTCCGAGGCTCAGCCTCCCATCGAGCTCGATGTCGAAGCCGATGGCGAGCCGATCGTCGAGAGCTTGCACCGTGACATGGTGCACGAGGAGACGCTCGCGGGCCGCGGTCACCATCACCCGCTCGAGGAGGCTCTCGTCGTCGGGCGCCACCGGGCGCGTCGAGATGGTGAAGTCGGCCCGCTTCAGCTCCAAGGCGATGGAATGGGCGAGCGAAGCCTTCAGCTCGCTCACCCGATCGAGCGGCAAGGTGCGCGCCACGGCCACGCTGACATCGCCCAATAGCGTGCCGCCCACCGGACGGACGCGCACGCCGTCGATGCCGAGCACGCCGGGCGTGCGTCGGGCGATCTCGCGCACTCTTGCGGCGATGCCTTGCGGCGCGGCATCGAGCAAGACGCCGAGAACACGTTTGGCGAGCCTGGCCGCCACGAAGCCGATCAGCACGGCGACGACGAGCGTCGCCTTGGCGTCGGCATTGGCGAAGCCCGCACCGGTCGCGACGAGACCGATGAGGACGGCGAGCGAGCTGACGAGATCCGAGGAGAAATGCAGCGCGTCGGCTGCGAGCGCGTCGCTGCCGGTGTCGCGGGCGATGACATGCAGCGCCCGCCAGCGCGTGGCGTCGACGCAGATCGAGACGGCGACGGCGGCCAAGGCGAAGGGCGAGGCGCCGAGCGCTACATTCTGGCCGGACAGCAGGCGTCGGGAGGCTTCGGTAAAGGCCGCGACGGCGACGAGCGCGAGGAGCGTCGATTCGCAGAGCGCGGCCACCGCCTCGATCTTGCCATGACCGTAATGATGATCCTCGTCGGCGGGCCGATCGGCCTCGCGCACCGCGAAGAAGGTGAGCGTCGTCGCGCCGATATCGAGCAGGCCATGGGCCGCATCGGCCAAGAGCGCGAGCGAGCCGGAATACAGGGCGGCTGCGAGCTTCAGCGCGGTGAGGAGGATCGTCGCCACGACCGACCAATAGGCTGCGCGTCGCTTGAGCCTTGCAAGCGCGGCACCGGAGGCAGGCGTTTCAAGGCTGGCGTTCACGCAACCGGACCCTATAACCAAGGCATCCCGCCATCTGCCCCCGGTCGATGCTCGGAGGCAAGGCGGCTGCCATCAGGGAGCGCGATATGGACTATCTGCATACCATGGTGCGGGTCGGTAATCTCGACACCGCGCTCGACTTCTGGTGCAACAAGATCGGCCTCGTCGAGGTGCGCCGCGCAGAGAACGAGAAGGGGCGTTACACGCTCGTCTTCCTCGCGGCGCCCGATGATGCCGAGCACGCCAAGCAGGCGAAGTCGCCGCTGCTCGAGCTCACCTATAATTGGGACGAGCACAGCTATGCGGGAGGACGAAATTTCGGGCACCTCGCCTATAATGTCGAGGATATCTACGCCTTTTGCCAGCGCTTGATGGACAAGGGCGTCACCATCAATCGTCCGCCGCGCGACGGCAACATGGCCTTCGTGCGCTCGCCTGACGGTATCTCGATCGAGCTCCTGCAGAAGGGGTCTCCGCTCGCTCCCAAGGAACCTTGGTCCAGCATGCCGAACACCGGCAGCTGGTAGATTTAGGGTCAGGGGCGGCTGCCCAAGCTTCACTCCTGTTCGGCGAAGGCGCGATCGGTGCATATTGTTCTCCTGGCGCTCTTGGCCTTTCCGCCGATGGCGGCCCAATTCTCGGCGACGAAGCTCGGCCTCGAGGCCGGCCTCACCACCTGGGACATCGCGGCGTTCCGATACGGCGCGGCGGCGCTTGGAGCGCTGCTCATCATTCGCGATCCGCTCCGACGCGC